>JAQTNX010000093.1 GCA_028713635.1 Candidatus Bipolaricaulis sp. | reverse complement strand
GGGTGTTCGCGAGCGGAAACCACACCCTCCTCGTCTCTCCCCAGCGGGCGCTCCTTCACCGCTCGCGGCTGCGTCTTCCAAACCCCCAGAAGCCGGGCGCCTTCGTCATGCTTCTACGCAAGCACCTGCGCGGCGGGAAGATCCGCGCGGTCCACCAGCTCGGTTGGGAGCGCGTCGTGACCTTCGAGGTCGAGCGGTTCGACGGGGTCGAGCTGCGCTCGTATCGGCTGGTCGCCGAGTTGACCGGAACGCAAGGCGCCCTCGTCCTTCTCGAGGGGAACCGCATCGTCGGCTGTGAGCGGAAGAGCCTCCGCCTCGTTCCGGGGATGGTCTACGAGCCGCCCGAACCTCAAGCCAAGCTCGATCCAGCCACCGCGACCGCCGACGCGCTACGCCCCGTCCTGCACGGACCAAGCGGCACCCCGGCCGGCGAGCCGAACACGGAGCGAGTCCTGGTGAGATCGGTCGACGGCGTCGGTCGCGCCACGGCCGAAGATGTGGTCGCGTTCGCGCGTGCCGCGGGTCCCTCCGCCGACTTCTCCGTCGAGATCGTCGAGGCGCTGCGCGCCGTGGCGGCATACACCCACAAGCCGGACCCCTACGTCAGCGCCGACGGGAAGCGGGCAACGTACTACCCGCCCCCGTACGAGGCAACCCAGGTGCCGGCCTTTTCGGAGGCTCTCGACACAAGCGGGGGAGCCGAACAGGACCGGAGCGCGCAGGGCACCGAGGAACGAGCGGCCCGGGCCCGTCTGCAGTACGCGCTCGGCCGCAGGGAGCGTACCGCGGCGAAGCTCCGCGCATGGCTTGCCGACGCCGACCGCGCGGCCGACCTGCGGCACTGGGCCGACCTGCTCACGCTCCACGTTGCCGATCTTGGGGCGGGGACACTGCACGCGGTCATCCCCGACCCCGTCACGGGGGAGCCTGCCTCCATTTCGCTCGATCCCGCGCTCGGTGCGCGAGAGAACGCCCAGCGGCTCTACAAGCAGGCGAGAAGGCTCGACCGGGGGCGGCCGAGCGTGACGCTGCGGCTTGCCCGGCTCGAAGGTGAGATCCGGCTGCTCGAGGAGGCGCTCTCCGCCGTCGAGGGCGGTGACGAGCCGTCGGCGAAGGCCCTCGCCCTTCTTGACGTCGGACGGCGCAGCCCAAAGCCTCGGCACGAGCAACGTTCAGCGCCGCGGCGCTTCGAGATCGAGGGATACACCGTGTGGGTCGGACGGAGCGCGACGCAGAACGACCAGCTGCTTCGCGACGCCCACCCCGAGGACGCCTGGCTGCACGCCCGCGACGTCGCCGGTTCTCACGTCGTCGTCCGCTGCCGAGATGGGTGCGAGGTTCCCGAGTCGGTGCTCCTTGAAGCGGCGCGCCTCGCCGCCCGTCACTCAAAGGCGGAACGCGGCCGCAACGTCCAGGTGACCGTCACCAAGGTGAAGCACGTCCGGAAGCCGAAGAACGCGCCTGCGGGCCTGGCAATCGTCAACCGCGAGAGTACACTCACGGTCCGCCTGGAGGAGGACGAATGACCGTCGATGCTGTGCTGCGAGTGGTCCTGTCACTGATCGCCCTGTTCATGGCGATCGTGTTGCACGAAGTCGCCCACGGCTTCGTCGCCGCTCGGCTCGGCGATCCGACGGCTCGGGCGAAGGGACGGCTTAGCGTCAACCCGCTCGCTCACATTGACCCAATCGGAACGCTCCTCGTCCCCATTGCGCTCGCCATCTTCAACTGGCTCACCCCGGGGGCGATGCTTCCGCTAATCGGCTGGGCCAAGCCCGTGCCGATCAACCCGAACTACTTCCGGAATCCATTCCGCGGCATGCTGTTCGTCGCCGTCGCCGGTCCCGGCACGAACCTCGCGCTCGCGGTCTGTGCGACCGCCTTGGGGAGGCTTCTCCTTCCCGCCGTCCCCAACGAAGTCCTGTTCACGAGCGCCGGGTTTGCCGGTTTCGCGGCGCGGGCCCTCTTCTTCCTCCTCGGGGTGTTCGTCGTCTACAACATCATCCTCGCCGCCTTCAACCTGATCCCGATTCCGCCTCTCGACGGCTCGCGCGTCGTCACCTACTTCCTGCCTCCCGCCGGCCGTCGGTTCATGATCTCGGCGGAGCGCTACGGCTTCTTCGTTCTCTTGGCCGTCGTCTTCCTCGGCGGCATCGACCTCGTGTTCCAGTGGGTCCTCCCCGCCGCCGGCTGGCTCCTCGGACCCCGCTGGGTTACGGTCGTGAATCTATTCGCCTAGCGCCCATCTCGTCAGCGTTTCCTTGATCGTCCGGTGGCAGGCGCGTATACTCCCGCAACGAAACGAAGGATAAGGAAAACGATACGAATGACGAGCAGCACGCAGTATGAGATCAAGGCGCGCGAAGCGACGCAGGCGACCATCCAGATCGCCGTCCCCCACGCCGACGTCGAACAGCAGGTTGAGTCCGTCTACAGCCGCTACGCGCGGGAGGTCCACGTGCCAGGTTTCCGGCGCGGCCACGTTCCGCGAGAGTACTTGGAATCCCGATTCGGTCGGGACTCCTTCGTCGCCGAGGCGAAAGAGGATCTGGAGCGCAAGCACGTGCCGCTCGCCTTGAAGAACCTCGATCTCGACCCAGTCTCCGTGCCCCGCGTCGATGAAGTCGCGTACGACGAGGCCCAAGGGCTCGTCTTTACGGCATCGTTTGCCATGCTGCCGACGGTAGAGCTTCCGTCGTACCGCGGGCTCGAGGTCTCGATCCCGGCGCTTCCCGAAGTGTCGGACAGCGACGTCGACCGCGCGCTTGAGGAGGTTCGCGGCCAGTTCGCCACCCTCGGCGAGAAGGAGGGCGATGTCGTCGCCGACGGCGACGTCGTCCGTGTCCGCGAGAAGGGCAAGGAGTGGGACACTCGGGCCGAGTCGGAAAACCCCGTCACCTCAACTCTTGTGGGGAAGCGGGTTGGCGAGATCGTGCCGATCGACGCTGAGATCTCTGAAGGGAAGCGAATCCAAACCTCCCTTGAGGTTCGCGGCCTTCGGCAGGTCGTGTTGCCGGCGATCGACGACGAGCTTGCGAAGGATGCCGGGTTCGACGGACTCGCGGCGCTCAAGGAGGATATCCGGGCGCACCTGAACCAGAGCCGAAGCGAGCTGCGCCGTCGGGCCCTCGAGGCGCAGCTGGTCGACGCGCTCGTGACGAAAGCCGCGATCCCGCTGCCCGAGGTCTTCGTTGCCGAACTCATCGACGAGGAGATCGCGAGGGTTAAGGAGTCGCTCGCCGATTCGCGCTCGTCGCTCACGTTCGAGGAGTACCTGAAGCGGCGCGAGACGACCGAAGAGGACTTCCGCAAGGGGCTCCGCGAGTCGGTCGAGCTGCGACTCCGACGGGAGCTCATCCTCCGAACGCTCGCCGAGGCTGAGAAGATCGTCATCAGCGACGCCGAGCTGGAAGAGGCGGCGAAACACGATGCGGAGGCGGCGGGCGAAGACCCGCTCCGGTTCTCCGCGCGGCTGCACGCCGAGGATCGTTGGTCCGAGTACCGTTCTAGCAAGGTCAACGAGCGCGTGCTGAACGTGCTCTGCGACCACGCGATCGTCAACGAAGTGGAGCTTCCCGCCACTCCGACAAAGGAGGGGTGATGCCCGCCCAGATCCCGTTCGTCATCGATCACTCCGGACACGCGGAGCGGACGTACGACATCTACTCTCGCCTGCTCGAGGATCGGATCATCTTTCTCCGAGACGGAATCGACGACGACGTAGCGAACGTCGTGATCGCACAAATGCTGTTCCTTGCCGCGAAAGACCCGACCAAGGACATCCGCCTGTACATCAACTCCCCCGGCGGCTCGGTGACTTCCGGCCTCGCGATCTACGACACCATGCGCTACGTCAAGTGCGACGTCGCGACGATCTGCATCGGCCAGGCGGCAAGCATGGCGGCCGTCCTGCTCACGGCAGGAACGAAGGGCAAGCGGTCAGCGCTCCCGAACTCGCGCATCCTCCTCCACCAGGTGTTCGGCGGGGCCCAGGGCCAGGCGGCCGACGTGAAGATCCAGACCGAAGAGCTCCTCCGGCTGCGCGACGTGCTCGTTCGCATCCTCGCCGAGCACACCGGGAAGTCGCCGAAGAAGATCGAGAAGGACACCGATCGCGACTACTACATGAGCGCCGAGGAGGCCGTCGAGTACGGGTTGGTCGATCGGATCATCGTCCCGAGGGTCCAGACGGAGACGCCCGCCTAGAAGACGCACCCGCCGCAGAAGGCGCACAGGGAGTTCAGCTCTCCGTGCCCCGCGAGCTTCCAGACTTGGGCAGCCCGCGCGACGGCGTAGGCGGCTCCTGCAGTCCGCGTTTCCCCTTTCTCCCCGCCCGGCTCTGCGTCCTCTGCGGCTGCGGTGGAATTCGCTCCTGGTTGTGTCAGTGGCCAGCGCGCGTGATAGACTCCCGGCATGCGCACGGGCGTCGCCGACCTTCCTCTGCACTACGGACGGGCTCCACGGTGGCTGTTCGAGCGGATGACGAAGCTCGCCCGCGAGGTCGTCGAGCTCGTCGTCCTTGACGAGGGGTCGTCCGGGTTCTTCAACCGCATCAGCGACCCTCATTGGTTTCAGGCCTTCGGCTGTGTCCTCGGCTTCGATTGGCACTCGAGCGGCATCACCACGACGGCGTGCGGCGCGATCAAGGAAGGGATCCGCGGCGAGGAAGAGAACCTCGGTCTCTTCGTTGCCGGCGGGAAAGGGAACGCGTCACGCAGGACGCCGGACGAGATCGTCGCCTGGTCGGAGAAGGTGGGCACGGATGCCGTTCCGCTTGTCGAAGCCAGCCGCACCTCCGCCAAGGTTGACAGTGCGGCCGTTCAAGACGGCTACCAGATCTACCACCACGTCTTCTTCTTCGATCGCGCCGCCCGCTGGGCCGTGGTGCAGCAGGGCATGAACGAGTCGAGCGGGATGGCTAGGCGGTACCATTGGAGTTCAGAGCGCGTCGTTGACTTCGTGTGCGAGCCTCATGCCGCCATCTGCTGTGATCGGCGCGCTCCGACGCTGAACCTCGTGGCGCGCGACAGCAACGGAACCCGCGAAGCGAGCGTGGAACTCGCGAAAGCGCGGCCGGGCGAGGTCATCCGCGAGCTCGCGGCGCTGAAGCGGCTCTCGCTCCCGAAGCGCCACGAGATTCTGCTCGGCGACGTTGCTCCCGACCGGCTCGGTCGGATCTTCACGAAGACGTACGAGGCGCAGGCGACCTCGTTCCGGGAGCTACTCATGCTCCCGGGCGTCGGCGGGAAAACCCTCCGTGCCCTGTCGCTCGTCGCGGAGCTCGTGTATGGCAAGGCGCCAAGCTTCGACGACCCCGCCCGCTACGGATTCGCCCACGGCGGAAAGGATGGCATCCCCTACCCGGTCGACCGCCGCCTGTACGATCAGACGATCGACCTCCTCGGCCGGGCGATTCGTCGGGCGGCGCTCGGAGACCGCGCGGAGGTCGATGCCCTTCGGCGACTCGATCGGTTCTTCGCCGACGCCGGCCCTCCGGATCGCAGCGCGCGTCCGCCGGGTGTCCCCGGATCTCCGCCGCCTGGGAGGCTGTTGTGAGACGAGTCGTCCTCGTGCACTGGAACGAGGCCGAGGCGGAGGACCGCGCCCGGGAACTCCGACGATCGGACCTCGACGTGGTGATCCACTCCGACCCCCGCGCGCACCCCCGTGCGGTCGCCGCAGGCAGTCCCGACGCTGTGATCATCGACCTCGCCCGCATTCCGTCCCAGGGACGCGAACTCGGGGCGTGGCTGCGGCGGAACGCGTCCACCCGCTGCACGCCGATCGTCTTTGTGGAGGGCGACCCGGAGAAGACGGCGCGGGTCCGCGCCCTTCTGCCCGACGCAACCTTCGTGTCGTCGTCCGACCTCCTGAAGACCCTCGCGAACGGCGCGCTGACGCCTCCACGCGCGCCGGTCGTACCTGGCGGCATGGCCGCGTACGCGGGGAGCCCGCTCCCCAAGAAGCTTGGGATCGCAGACGGCTCGCGTGTGGTCCTCTCCCACGCTCCGCAAGGGTTCGAGGATGTCCTCGGCTCCACGCGCGGCGCCACGATCTCCCGAACGGCCAGCTTGGGAGACATCGTCGTGCTGTTCGTCGAATCCGGTGCGGAACTGACGCGGCGGTTCGACCGCGCGGCTCACTGCGTCGCGGAGGGCGGCAGGCTCTGGATCGCGTGGCCGAAGCGCTCGGGCGGAGCACGCAGCGATCTCACCCAAGGCGCGGTACGCGCCCACGGGCTTGAGCGGGGCTGGGTCGACTACAAGATCGCGTTGATCGACGCGACGTGGTCGGGCCTGTGCTTTGCCCGCCGCAAGGGCGGGCGAGGCGACAGCCTCCTCGGCGCCGGTTGAACGAGGCAGCAACCCCGGGCAGAATCGTGCCATCCTGCGCCGAACGCAGTCGGGACGGAGGAGGCGCAAACCATGACAAGCCGGAAGGCTTCTCTCCTGTGCGCGGCCGCAGTGCTTGCCGCCCTGGTTCCTTTAGCGTGCGCGGCCTGCGACACGGCGCTCCTCGTCATCGACGTCCAGAATGCGTACGTTCGCACGCTCGACCTCACAACCATCGACGGCATTCCCCTCGTCGACAGACTCGTCGAAGTGATCGCCACGGCGCGAGCGGCAGGACTCCCCGTCATCTACATCCAGCAGCGCGATCCCCGCTTCTCCGTGGGAAGCCCCGACCTGGCGATCCCGGAAGCCATCGCTCCGCGAGACGGCGATCCGACCATCTGGAAGTCCCATCCGGATGCCTTCCGCGCCACCGATCTGCAAGCGACACTGGTCCGGCTTGGGACCCGGCGCCTTCTCATCTGCGGGTTGGCCACCACGGGGTGCGTCGATGCGACGGTCTTCGGCGCCATCCAGCACACGTACGAGACGTGGGTGCTCGCCGATGCGCACTCGGGTGGAGGAAGCCTCCAGACCCTGGCCTACTACAACTCGACGTGGCCGGTGGTCGGAGCGACCGTCGTTCGGAGCGACGTCATCGACTTCGCCGCGCTTGCCTGCGCGGCACCGCCGAGTCCCTAGAGCCGAACCGCAACGCGCAGCAGCACACGGAAGAGGAGATGGGATGAAGAGCAAGAGCGCCCTGTTGGTCGTGGACGTTCAGAGGGAGTACATGGAGCCGGAGCCGTTTGTCACCTGCGACGGAGACGACCTTGTCGCCAAATGCCGCACGCTCATCGATGCCGCGCGTGCAGCCAGCGTGCCTGTGGTCTACGTCCAGCACCTCGACAATGTGCCTCCCGCCGATCCCGCGGCCGCGAACATCTGTCCGGAGATCGCGCCCCGGGCCGGCGAGCCCGTCGTTCAGAAGCGATCCCCAAGCGCGTTCTTCCGGACGGACCTTGAGCGCACTCTGAAGCAGCTAGGCGTCAAGACCCTGTACGCGTGCGGCCTCGCAACCTTCGGGTGTCTCAACGCCACCGTCATGTGCGCCCTGTGCAAGGGGTACGACGTGACTGTCATACACGACGCACACGGGGCTCAAGCGCTCGGCGAGACCTCGGCAGCGCAGGTGATCGCGCAGTTCGAGGGGGCGTGGACCGCTGCCGGCGCGCGGCTCCTGAGCGCCGCAGACGTCAACTTCGCCTGAAAGGTCTAGAGCCTGGGCGGCGTGCCGCCTACTTGTGCACCTTGCGGAGGAACTCCTGGATCTCGGGCATACCGCCCTGGAAGACGAGGTAGCCGTCGTGCGGCTCCCGCTCGGTGATCTCTCCGGCCACCGGCGTCAGCATGATCTCGCGCACCCGGTCGAGGTCGCTCGTTTGCCCAAGCGCCCAGGCGAGCTTGATGTACGCCACCTCGGGGAGCATGTTCTCCGCCGGGATGATCCCCTTCGCCATGAGGTCCCGGCCGGTGTCGTAGACGAACATGTGCACGTACCCCCACAAGGTCTGGACCGTCATGTAGATCGCGACGCCGGCCGCTGTCGCCCGCTCGATGGCGGGGTACACGGGCTTGTTGATGTGGCCGAGTCCCGTCCCGGCGATGACGATCCCTTTGTATCCGTGCTCGACAAGGGCGTCGATGATGTCGGGGTGCATGTTCGGGTAGTAGTACGTGAGGGTCACCCGCTCCTCGAAGTATGGGAGGATGTCGACGTGGCGATCGTCGCGCCGACGGGCGTAGTCCTGACGGAGCGGCGTCACTCCGTTGCGGGTGACCGTCGCCAACGGGATGTCGCCGATGGTGCGGAACGTCGATCGGTAGGAGGAGTGCATCTTCCGCACGCGCGTCGCACGATGCAGGAGGCCGTACTCGTCGGAGGTCGGTCCGAACATGCACACCATCACCTCGGCGATGTCCGACGTGGCGGCCGCGGTCGTCGAATGAATCAGGTTCCGCGCCGCGTCCGAAGACGGCCGGTCGGAGGACCGTTGCGACCCGACCATGACAATCGGCACCGGCGAGTGCTGAACCATGAAAGCAAGCGCGCTCGCCGTGTGGTGCATCGTGTCCGTCCCGTGGCCGATGACGATCCCATGGATTCCGTTCTCGATCTCGCGGCCGATCGCCTTCGCGAGCGCGATGTACTGCGTTGGCCCCATGTTCTCGGAGAACACGGCGAACAGCTTCTCCGTCGAGAGGTTGCAGATGTCGGCGAGCTCGGGAACCGCGCCGTACAGCTCG
>JAQTNX010000092.1 GCA_028713635.1 Candidatus Bipolaricaulis sp. | reverse complement strand
CGCCTTGCGGGCATAGCTCAGTTGGTAGAGCATCAGCTTCCCAAGCTGAGGGTCGCGGGTTCGAGTCCCGCTGTCCGCTTTCGTCTTGGCCTCGACGCGCCCTACGCGAGCCTGCGTGCGGTGCTTGCGGGAGGCGATGGTGAAGCAGAGCCCCGACGCCCCAGCGGCGATCACCCTTGAGTCCTTGCGATCGCGAGTCGTCTCGTGCACGGCGTGCCCTCTTGCGGCGTCGCGAACGAACGTCGTATTCGGCGAGGGAAATCCCTCCGCTCGCGTGATGTTCGTCGGCGAAGGTCCGGGTGAGGTCGAAGACACGACGGGGCGCCCATTCGTCGGCCCGGCCGGGCAGAAGCTCGACGAGGTTCTCGCCTCGGTGGGAATCGCTCGAGATGATGTCTACATCGGGAACATCGTGAAGTGCCGTCCGCCGGGAAACCGGGTTCCGGCGCGGGGCGAGATGGAGGCGTGCACGCCATACCTTGAGGCGCAGATCGCCCTCATCCAACCGTCGCTCGTTGTGGCCCTGGGAAACACCGCCACTCAGTGGCTCAAGCCGGACGCTCCGGGGATTACGCAGTCTCGGGGAACGTTCTACTCGTGGCGTGGCGACATCCTCCTCTTCCCGATGTTCCACCCGAGCTACCTGCTTCGGTATCCGTCGCGAGACAAGGGAAGCCCGAAGTACCTGACGTGGCTGGACATCCAGAAGGTGAAGGCCTGGCTGACGGAGCGGGAAGGCGGGGTGCCTGCTTCAGCGGAGTAGGCTGTGGCTGCTGCGACCACCTGGAGCAGGGGCAGCGCCGCGTTTGACGAATCCAAGCCGATTCCGTATAGTCAGTGCCGCGCCGATCCATCTCCAGAAGCGAAAGGATGAAGTTCTTTGGTCCGGAAGAGAATCTACGAGATTGCACGCGAACTGGGAGTCTCGAGCAAAGACTTGGTCACGAAGCTCGAGGAGATGGGTCTTTCCGGGATGAAGGCGGCGAACTCGGTCGACGAGGACGAGTACACGCTCATCGTCAACCTGTACCGAGAGGAAGGCAAGAAGGCGACCGCGGAGGAGAAGCCGGCGGAGAAGGCCGCGGCTCCCGAGCCGGAGGTCGCGAAGCCCCAGCCCGCCGTCCCTGAAGCGCTGGTGAAGGCGCCCAGGGTGCGTGTTCCCCATCACGGAGATCCTCGCCCGCCGGTCGTCTCGGTCCTCGGGCACATCGACCACGGGAAAACCACGCTGCTTGACGCAATCCGCGAATCTCACTTGGCGGAGAAGGAAGCGGGCGGCATCACGCAGGGCGTCGCCGCGTACCAGGTCGACCTTCACGGCAAGAGGATCACGTTCATCGATACGCCCGGCCACAAAGCCTTCACCGGGATGCGGGCACGGGGGGCGCAGGCGACCGATATCGCCGTGCTGGTCGTGGCCGCCGACGACGGCGTCATGGCGCAGACGGTGGAAGCGATCGATCACATCCGCGCGGCAGGAATCCCGATGGTCGTCGCCGTCAACAAGATCGACAAGCCGAACGCCGACGTGAACAAGGTTCTAGGGGATCTCGCCCAACACGGGCTGACGCCCGAGGCGTGGGGCGGAGACACCATCACCGTCGAGATCTCGGCGCTTCAGGGAACGAACATCGAAGAACTCCTGGAGATGCTCCTTCTTGTCGCTGAGATGGAGGATCTGCGCGCCGATCCGAAAGGCGCTACCGAGGCCGTGATCATCGAGAGCCATCTGTCGGCCGGTCGAGGGCCGGTGGCGACGGCGATCGTCCGCAACGGGACCTTGAGCGACAAGGACTGGGTCGTCGCCGGGGGCGCCTGGGGGCGGGTCAAGGCGCTTCTCGACGAGACCGGGGCTCGCCGAGCCTCCGCCAAGCCCGGCGAGGCGGTGCAGGTCCTCGGATTCGGTGAGGTTCCCATGGTGGGGACGACTCTGGCCGTCGCCCAGAGCCAGGCGGACGCGAAGTCGGCGGCCGCAGCGCAGGCGGAGGCCCTGAAGCCGAAGCGGGACCGCCGCGTCCTGACCCTGGACGAGCTGTTCGCGAATGCCGAGGAGAGAGTTCGCCTTGAACTCGTTCTCAAGGCGGCCTCGACCGGAGGCCTCGAAGCGGCGAAGCGGGAACTCGACACGATCCACATCGAAGGCGTGGAACTGGGGATCCTGCACGCCGGAGTCGGTGCAATCACCGAGAGCGACATTCTGCTGGCCTCATCCGTGACTCAGGACGCGTTTGTCGTGGGGTTCGGCGTGAAGCCGGACGCCAAGGCGGCGCGGATGGCCGAACAGCAGGGAGTCGTCCTTCTCACCTACGACATCATTTACGACCTTGTGGATGAGATCGGGCGCGCTCTGAAGCGACGGCTGGCTCCCGAGTTCGAAGAGGTTCAGACCGGCGTCGTCGAAGTGCGGAACCTGTTCAAGATCCCGTCCGGTCGCGTGGCCGGTTGCGCGGTGGTCGACGGGAAGGTCACCCGCCGCAGCCACGTACGCGTCCTTCGCAACGAGAAGGAGATCTTCGTCGGGGAGATCGCCTCGCTTCGGCGGTTCGAAGAGGATGCCAAGGAAGTGCTGGCGGGACGGGAATGCGGCATTCACCTCAAGGACTTCGACGACGTCGAGGTTGGAGACAAGCTGATCGCCTTCGACCTGAAGGAGATCGAGCGGTAGCGCGACATGAAAGTCGGGCTGCTCACGCTCTCGTACCGTCTGTACTCCGTGCAGTCCATCAAGGAGAAGCGTTCGATCCTCCGGCATCTCGAGGCTGAGGTGCGGCGATCGGGTGCGGCATTCGCCGTCTGTGAGCTGGACGGCTCGGCCGACCTCGATCGGGCGGTACTCCGGATCGCCCACGTGTCGAACGACGCCAAGGTGACGGACGCGGCGCTTGCTTCGCTCGAACGGCGCATCGAGCGAGGCGATGGGTTCGAAGTTCTCGAAGCAGAGAAGGAGTTCCTGTGAGCGGCTCTCGACGGAAGGCGAGGACACGGGAGGAGATTCAGCGCGAGCTCTCGACGATCCTCGAGTTCGAAAGCCGTGACCCGGTCGTCCGGGGCGCGTTTCCGACCGTCATGGACGTTCGGCTGTCGGTGGACGGCCGCTATGCCAAGGTGTACGTCGCCCTGGGCGCGGACGTGGATCCGAAGGATGTGGAGCGAGCCCTGGCCGAGGATCAGGGCTTCTACCGATCGCTTCTGGCGGAGCGTCTGTCCCTGCGTCACACGCCGGAGCTGCGGTTTGTGATCGACGAGACGGTCGAGCGAGGCATGCGACTCGACGCGATCCTGAGGGATGAGGGCAAAGACCTTGGAACGAGCTAGGCGAATGGTGCGCCGAGCCCTTCATCCGGCGGTGTTGGGGTCGTCGCTCCTCTACGCGGCGGCTCTCTACGCGGTCGGGTTGAACGCGGGGATCCTCGACATCGAGGCTTCCTTTTGGGTCGTGACCGTTGCCACCACGCTTCTCCTCTCGCCGTTGTACCACGGGTTCGTGCTCCAGTGGACGGCCGTGACCGCCGGTCGTCCGTCGGCCGTCGGATCGACAACGATCGCGGCCTTCCCGCGGCTGTTCGTCGGCCAGCTTCTCGTGGGAGCGGGCGCGGTGATCGGGGCCGTCGCCCTCATCGTCCCAGGCGTCTACTTCGGGGTCCGGGCGGTCCTCTACAAGCAATCGATCGTCCTCGAAGGGGCGAAACCCGTTCAGGCAGTCCGTACGAGCTTCCAGCGCACGGCGGACGGCAAGACGGCTCTCTGGGCGTCGCTTGCCCTCGTCGCCTTCTACGCGGTGATGCTGGGCATCGATGCGCTGCTGACCCTCCTCCACTCGGAGATCGCGGTCGGGATCCTCTCCGTCGCTGTCTCCGGGGCCCTGCTCGCCCTCCTGAATGCGCTTCTTACCGACCTCTTCGTCGTGCGGCCGCAGGCGCACCCCGTGGAGAGCGAGGGCGCCGGCGCGTAGACTCTGCAGACTCCTGCCCGTGTCGAGTGAGGGACGATGAACGAAGACCTGTTGATTGCCCGAAGTGTGAAGCCGCGCCCGATCGAGGCCGTGGCGGCCGATCTCGGACTTGCGCGCGACGAGCTGATCCTGTTCGGCGAGCACAAGGCGAAGGTCAGGGCGGACGTCGCCGGACGACGGGCCGGACGCCCGGTTGGGAAGTACATCGACGTCACGGCGATCACGCCAACGCCGCTCGGCGAGGGCAAGACGACGACAACCCTCGGCCTCGTTCAGGGACTCGCAAAGCGCGGCGCGGCAGCCGTCGCCTGCATCCGACAGCCTTCGCAGGGTCCCACGTTCGGGATCAAGGGAGGCGCTGCGGGCGGTGGGCACGCCCAAGTGATCCCGATGGAGGATTTCAACCTCCACCTCACGGGGGACATGCATGCCGTCGGCGCCGCCCACAACCTCATGGCGGCGGCGCTCGATACGCGGATGATGCATGAGCGAGACTTCTCGGACGCAGGACTCCGAGAGCGCGGTCTCGAGCGGCTCGGAATCGATCCTGCCGCGGTGACGTGGAGGCGAGTCCTCGACGTGAACGACCGAGCGCTTCGCCACGTGACGGTGGGCCTCGGCGCGAGGCAGGATGGCATTCCCAGGGAATCGGGGTTCGACATCACGCCGGCCTCTGAGTTGATGGCGTGCCTCGCCCTGGCCGCAGACCTCCTTGACCTTCGTCAGCGCATCGGGCGCATCGTGGTTGCCTACCGCCCCGACGGCTCTCCCGTGACCGCCGAGCATCTCGGCGTGGCCGGCGCGGCGACCGTTCTCCTGAAGGACGCGATCCACCCCAACCTGATGCAGACGCTGGAGGGACAGGGCGTGTTCGTCCACGCCGGTCCGTTCGCCAACATCGCGCACGGCAACTCGTCGATCATCGCCGATCGGGTCGCGCTGCGGCTTGCCGACTACGTGGTCACCGAGTCCGGGTTCGGGGCGGACATCGGCATGGAGAAGTTCTTCGACATCAAGTGCCGAGCGAGCGGACTCGCCCCTTCGGCCGTCGTGGTGGTCGCCACGGTGAGGTCGCTCAAGATGCACGGCGGCGGCCCGGCCGTGAACCCCGGGCGGGCTCTGCCCGACGCGTACGTCCGGGAAGACGTGGGACTGGTGGAGCGTGGAGCGGCGAACCTGGCACGGCACGTGGAGATCGCGCGGAAGTTCGGGGTTCCGGTGGTCGTGGCGGTGAACCGGTTCCCGACGGACACGCAGAGGGAGCTTGCGAGCGTCCGTCGCGCGGCGGAGTCGTCCGGAGCGGCGTGCGCGCTCGCCGACCACTGGGCGCGGGGAGGAGACGGGGCGCTCGAGCTTGCCGATGCCGTTGCCGCCGCGTGCAGGGAATCCGCGGCGCCGCGGTTTCTCTACCCGCTCGAGCTGCCGCTCCGCCGGAAGATCGAGATCATCGCCCGCGAGGTCTACGGAGCGGACGGGGTCTCCTACACCGACGAGGCGGAGGCATCCATCGATCGGTACGAGGCGCTCGGGTACGGCAACCTGCCGATCTGCATGGCGAAGACCCACCTGTCGCTGTCGCACGACCCCGCACGGAAGGGCGTTCCGGCGGGCTACACGCTGCCGATTCGCGAGGTCCGAGCGAGCATCGGCGCGGGTTTCGTCTACCCCCTCTGTGGAGACATGCAGACGATGCCGGGCCTGCCGGCCCGGCCGGCCTTCATGGGGATCGACATCGACGAGAAAGGAGAGGTCGTCGGTCTCTCATGACCGACGACCCCAGCAAAGAACCTCGTTCCCACCAGCCGCTTACGGAGTCGGAGTGACGGTGATGTCCTTCCACGCGGAGTCCGTTCCCCCGGCGTTGTCCGTGACGGTGAGGGTCACTCGGAAGACCTCGGGGTCCGTCTGGACCGTGAACGCGTGCGTGAATGGGAAGATGGCCGTTGAGTCGGTTTGGCCGTCGTCGAAGTCCCAGAAGTAGCTGACGATGGTTCCGTCCGGGTCGTTCGAGTCGCTGGCGTCGAACGACACGGGGACTCCGGAGTTCACGTTGGGATCGTCCACCGTGAAGATGGCCTCCGGGAGGATGTTTGCGATGAAGAAGCAGCCGGCGAGCGCGATCGCTCCGACGGCCAGGAGCACTACAAGTCCTCGACGGTACAGCATAGGTACCCCTCCCTTGCGTTACCACGGATGCTGACGTCGTAGTGTGGCACAATATCCCGGCCGAAGGCAAGTGCCGCGGCTCGGTTGCTGTCGGCGTCGCGACGTGAGTATAGTCGACTCTGCCCATGGATCGTGAAGATCGAATCGACGTTGCGGCGCTGTTCGCCGCGCACCCGTTTGCGGAGAAGATTCTCCGCACCCTCGACGCGGCGGGACATCGCGCCGTGCTGGTCGGGGGGGTTGTTCGCGACGGGCTGCTCTCCGCATGGGGCCGCGGGGTGGCGTATCCGCCCGCCGACGTCGACATCGCCACGTCGGCTCTTCCGAGTGAGATCCGCGAGCTGTTCCGCGGTCACCCGATTCTGGCCGTCGGAGAGGAGTTCGGGGTCGTGGTCGTCGTCGCTCCGAACGGCCATCCATACGAGGTCGCGACGTTCCGAACCGAGGGCGAGTATGACGGGCGGTGGCCTGCGAACGTGGCGTTGGTGCGCGACCTCGAGACCGATGTCCGGCGTCGCGACCTGACCATCAACGGACTGGCCGCCTCCGCCGACGGGCGGGTGACGGACCTCGTCGGAGGCGTAGCGGACCTGCGTGAGCGCCGGGTTCGCGCGATCGGCGATGCGGGAGCTCGCTTCGCTGAGGACCACCTGAGGATGCTGCGGGTCGTCCGGTTCGTCTGCCAGATCGACGGGACGCTGGATCCGGACACGTCGGAGGCGGTAGCCGCTCACGCCGCGGAGATCGAGTCGATCTCCGGCGAGCGGGTTCGGGACGAGCTCCTCCGAATCCTGGCCACGCCGCGCGGCCACCTCGGGCTGACCCTTCTCGACGAACTGGGACTCCTGGCGCACATCCTTCCGGAACTGACCGCAGGCAAGGGCGTCCCCCAACCGGAAGAGTATCACCCTGAGGGTGACGTGTTCGTCCACACCGTGGCGGCCGTCCGCGTGGCCGACGCGTTCGTCCGCGACCCGCTCGTCAAGCTCGCCGTCGTGCTGCATGACGTCGGGAAGCCCGAGGCACTCGTTCGGAACCGCGGCGTGAACATGGGAGGGCACTGCGCCGTAGGCGCGGGGATGGTCCAACGCATCGCCCGGCGGCTGCGCCTCAGCCGCTCCGAGACATCTCGGCTCGCGTTTCTCGTGAAGAACCACATGCGGATCGCCGACTTCCCCGAGATGGGGAAGGGAAAGCAGGTTCGCTTCCTCACGTCCGGACAGCCTGGCGAAGGCGCGTCGCTCACGGAGCGGTACCCGATGTTCCTCGACCTCCTGCGCGTGCTCGTCGCGGACTGCGAGGCGAGCGCGCATCGCTCTTCCGGGTGGGCTCCCGTCTTGCGCGAGACGCTCCGCGTCGCAGAGCACGTTGAGCGCGTCGGGGATCTGGCCCGGGCGCGAGGGCTGATCGACGGAAACGACCTGATCCGCCTAGGAATGCCGGTAGGACCTAGCCTCGGCGACGTCCTCGAGGTCCTCCACGACCGGATCCTTGCGGGGGAGATCGCGTCGCGGTCTGCGGCCATCCGAGAAGCCGAGGCGCTGATCCTCCAGGCGCGCGACGAGACGTTCCGGTCGCGGCGACGGGACACGCGACCTGGATCGGGAGAGGCCTCGTTCCTACCGTAGGGCGGTGGAACCCGTCCGACGGCAAGCCGGAGCGGGTCGTCCGACGAGGGGGCACATGGGGACGCGGCTCAACATCAGCAGCGATCTGGACCTCGACCTTGAGAAGCTGATCGGCCAGTGCATCGCGGTTCTCGGCATCCGAGGCTCCGGGAAGTCGAACACGGCCGGCGTGATCTTCGAGGAACTCCTGAACCAGCAGTACCCGATGTCGATCGTCGACATCGAGGGCGAGTACTTCGGGCTCAAGGAGAAGTACGAGGTGCTCGTGGTCGGCACGGGAGACGGAGTGGAGATCGAGATCAGCCCGGACTGCGCCGCGGAGATCGCGGAAGTTAGCATGCAGCAGAACGTTCCCGTCGTCCTCGATCTGAGCGGCTTCCTCTCGGACGAGCGGACCGAGCTGCTCAAGGAGTATCTCGGCGCGTTGTGGAACCTCGCGGGCAAGCTCCGCCGCCCGTACATCATCGGCATCGAAGAGGCCCACGAGTTCATCCCCCAGGGCGTGAAGACGGAGCTGAAAGAGCTGATCGCCCGCATCGCGCTCCGCGGACGGAAACGGGGTCTCGGTGCGATCGTCGTGTCCCAGCGCAGCGCGAAGGTCGACAAGGACGTGCTGAGCCAGGCGGGGATCCTCCTGCTGCACCGCGTCGTCCACGAGGTCGATATGCGCGTGTACGGGGAACTCCTTCCGTGGCGGAAGAGCGAGGTCAAGGAGATCATCGGCTCGCTCGAGACAGGCCACTGCATTTTCGTGAACGGGGACCTCGTCGAACCGATCCACGTGCGGGAGCGGGCAACGTTCCACGCCGGCTTCACGCCCACACTCGACGCCGTGACGCCCCCCACACTCAAGCAGGTCAGCGCGTCGATCATCGAAGCCATCGAGCGGGCGCGCGAGGGGAAGGGGCGCCGCACGAGGACCCAGGAGCTGGAGGAGCAGTTGGCGCGGCTCGAAGAGAAGCTGGGAGAGAAGGACGCGCGAATCTCGGAGCTTGAGGACGTCGCGCGCACCCTTGGATACATCAAGGTCGAAGTCCCCGCCGGCCCATCGTCCCCGCCTGCCGCCGGCCCATCGTCCACGCTTGCCCCCGGCCCCGCGTTCCCGCTTT
>JAQTNX010000091.1 GCA_028713635.1 Candidatus Bipolaricaulis sp. | reverse complement strand
CAAGACGGGAAATCCGATGCCGGCTGGACGGTGTCCGGGGACGCGATGGTGCTCTTCTCAAAGATGTGGAGCGCATCCCTCTCCGCGTCGTATTCCGGCGGGTTCACCAAGTCGGGGACGTGGTACCATGGTGGATGGTTCGCGCTGACCGTGGCGATCGACTTCTGAAGCGGGCTAGCCTCCGCCGATCGGGGGAAGGAACGCCACGGCGTCTCCGTCGGCGAGTTCGGTCGAGCCGCCCGTGAGGAAGCGCGCGTTGCGGCCGTTGACGAGCACATTCAGGTAGCCTTCCGAGAGGCCGCGACGGAGCGCGTCCGCGAGCGCGGGCTGCGTCGCGTCGAGGAGGGCCAACAGACCGTCGACGGTGGTCCCGGGCCGAATCGGCACGCGCAAGTTCGTGTGGTCGGCGCGGTCGCGCAGTCCTCCGAACACCTTCACGGTGACGCTCGGGGCGGCAGGCGGGGACGGGATCTCTTCCGGACAGGCGTTCATGGTCGTCTCGGTATACCCGCTGCGCGACGGCGATGCAACCGCCTATTGCCGGAGCGGGGCATGCCGCTATAATCCGCAACATCCTTTGCAGGCGTGGAAGCAGGCGGCGGTGGACAAGTCTAGGGTCTTGATCTGCAGCGCATGGCCGTATGCATCGGGGACTCCCCACCTGGGAAACCTCGTGAGCTCGCTCCTTTCGGGCGACGTGTTCGCCCGCTACTACCGGCTGCGCGGCAAAGAGGTTCTCTACGTGTCGGGGACCGACGCGCACGGCACGAAGATCGAGTTCGAGGCGCGGAAGCTCGGCATCACCCCGCTCGAGCTCGCGACGCGAACCCACGAGGCGATCTGCGAGATCCTTCGGGCGTTCGGTATCGTCTTCGACAACTACACGACGACCGAGTGCGAGACGCACAAGCGGTTCGTGCACGACATCTACCTCGACATCGAGAAGAACGGATACATCAAGACGCAACTTGAGTCGCGCGCCTACTGCAAGCCGTGCCAGCGGTTCCTCGCCGACCGATTCATCAGCGGGACGTGCCCGCGTTGCGGCTTTGCGAGCGCCCTCGGCGATCAGTGCGACTCGTGCGGGTCGATTCTCGAGCCGGAAGAGCTGGTGTCGCCGACGTGCAGCTTCTGCGGCCACAGCGACATCGAGTTTCGCGAGACGAAGCACTGGTACCTCGACCTCCCCAAGCTTGCGAAGGCGCTGACGTCCTATGTCACGTCGCGCGGATTCCAGGGGAACGTCCACCTCTTCACGCAGCAGATGATCGACGACGGCCTCAAGCCGCGGGCGATGACCCGCGACATCGACTGGGGCATCCCCGCGCCGTTCGAAGGAGCCGAAGGGAAGGTCATCTACGTGTGGGGCGAAGCGGCCCTCGGCTACGTCTCGGCGGTGATCGAGCACTTCCGCGGCGGCGAGCGGTGGAAGGATTTCTGGTTCGGCGACGACGTCTTCCAGATCTACGCGATCGGGAAGGACAACATCCCGTTCCACTCGCTCATCTTCCCCGGGCAGCTGATCTCGTCGGGGCGCGGGTACCACCTGCCGGACCAGATCGCCGCCACGGAGTACCTGAACTGGATCGGTGGCGACAGCTTCTCGAAGACGCGCGGCGTGGGCTTGTACTGCGACGAGGCGCTCCGCGTCATGGACGCCGAGTTCTGGCGCTTCTACCTCCTCTACAACCGGCCGGAGGCGCGAGACGTCAACTTCTCGTGGGAGGAGCTCGAGAAGGCGGTCAACGGGATCCTGATCTCGAACGTGGCGAACCTGATCAACCGGGTGCTTTCGTTCGTCCAGACGCACCAGGGCGGCGTGGTTCCCGACGTGCCCGCGGACGGTGAGGTCGTCGAGCGGTTGGCGAAGACCGTGGCCGCGTACGAGAAGGCAGTCGACGCGGGGCTCCTCGGGACCGCACTCCGGAGCGCCTGCGATCTGGCGGTCTTCGGAAACGAGTACTTCCAGCGGAAGCGGCCGTGGGCGACGAAGGACGGGTCGGCGGTGGCGAGCGCCGCCCACCTCGTGAAGGGGATGGCCATCCTCCTCCTGCCGTACGTCCCGAAGTTCGCGTCGTCTGTGCTGCGCGTTCTGCTTGTCGATCCTCCCACCTGGGGCGACCTCGAGCGGCCGCTCGGGGGAACGAGCGTGACGTCGGACCGCGTTCTCCTCGAGCGGATCGATGTCGAGTCGATCCGTGGGCAGGTGACCGCGAAAGGGGCCGCGCCGTCCGGCGGGGTCCCCGCGACGGTGTCGTTCGAGGAGTTTGCGAAGCTCGAGTTCCGGGTGGGCGTGATCCGCGAGGCGGCGGCGGTGACGGGGGCAAGCCGGCTGGTCAAGCTGACGGTGGATCTGGGGACCGAAACGCGCACCTGCGTCGCCGGAATCCGCGAGAGCTACGAGCCGACGGAGCTTGTCGGCAAATCCGTCGTCGTCGTCACCAACCTCGAGAAGAGGACGATCCGCGGGATCGAGTCGGAAGCGATGCTCCTGGCAGCTCAGGGGTCTCCGCTCGCCCTGATCGGCCCCGAGCGCCCCGTCGAACCCGGGACGCCCGTTGGCTAGCCGGTTGCAAACGCAGAACGCGACAGCTAGAATCAGACCCAGATTGGGGTGAACCATCGATGTATGCAGTGATTGAGACCGGAGGAAAGCAGTACCGAGTAGAGCAGGGGATGCTGCTCGCGCACGAGCTCCTGCCCGGCGTCGAGGTCGGGGCGACGGTGGAGTTCGACAAGGTGCTTCTTCTTGCCACGGAGGACGGCGTGCAGATCGGCACGCCCTACGTCGACGGTGCGAAGGTCGTGGGCGAGGTCAAGGAGACCGGCCGCGGCGACAAGATCATCGTCTACAAGTACAAGGCGAAGAAGGGGTACCGGAAGAAGCAGGGGCATCGCCAAGGCTATATGGCGACCTCGATCACGGCGATCGAGGGATAGGGGGACGGTTGGGCGAGGTCTTGGTTCAGCGAGATGAGACGAACCGCATCGTGGGGTTTGTGGCTCGGGGGCTGTCTCCCGAGACGCTGCCCGGTGTCGGTGTGTTTCAGCTTCTGCGGGCGGGGTCCGCGGCGCTGACCGAGTACCTGCACGTCCAGGCCGACAGCTCCCTTTCGGAGGAGATGTACCTCGCCGTCGACCGGAGCGATCCGCACCTGGCTCGCGAGCTGGATGCGGTCCTCGAGACGCTCGCGATCGGGTTCCGCCTTCTGGAGCGGGACTGCCCGGACGACCTCGTCGTCCACGACGCGGCGGTCGGCGTCGAAGTGTTGTAAGGAGAAACGATGGCGCACAAGACGAGTACGGGATCGACGCAGAACGTGCACGACAGTCCGGGCCAGCGGCTCGGGGTCAAGCGCTTCGGCGGGGAATGGGTGGAGGCGGGGAGCATCATCGTTCGCCAGCGCGGCACGAAGTTCGCGCTCGGGACGAACGTCGGGATTGGACGCGATTTCACGATCTTCGCCACCGCTCCGGGATACGTCCACTTCGAGGGGCGGGGCAAGAAGCACATTAGTGTACTGCCCACCGCGCCGACCGCTTGACCTTCGCACGATTGGGATCATCCCCATGACGATCGATGTTTCTTGACGAAGCAACCATCCGCGTGCGCGGCGGACGGGGCGGCAGCGGGGTGATCCACTTCATGTCCAGCCGTCACAACCCTCGGGGAGGACCCGACGGGGGAAACGGCGGACCGGGCGGAGGCGTCGTCCTTCGGGCGACGGCGAGCATGTCCACGCTGTACTCGTTCCGGAACCGCCCGCTCTTTGCGGGGCAGGACGGGACGAGCGGCGATCGGAACCGTCAGAATGGCGCCGCGGGCGAGGAGCTGATCGTCCACGTTCCGGTTGGGACCGTCGTGCGGGGGCCCGACGGCGAGGTGATTGCCGATCTGGCGCTTGTGAACGACGAGGTTCTCGTGGCGCGAGGCGGAGAAGGCGGGCGCGGAAACGACGCGTTTGCCTGTTCCACACGGACGACACCGCGGCTCCGCGAGCGCGGGCTTCCCGGTGAGTCGAAGACGTTGCGGCTCGAACTCAAGCTGATCGCCGACGTCGGCATCATCGGGTATCCGAACGTCGGGAAGTCGAGCCTGATCTCATCGATCTCGGGGAAGCGCGCCAAGGTCGCCGACTACCCGTTCACGACGCTCGTGCCGAACCTTGGTGTCGTCGACGTGGATGGGCGGCATCAATTCGTCGCCGTCGACGTCCCGGGATTGGTCGAGGGCGCGCACGAAGGGCGAGGGCTGGGCGACCGATTCCTTCGCCACGTGGAGCGGACTCGCGTTCTCCTGCACATGGTCGACCTCGCGCGGCTCGACGGACGCGACCCGGTCGACGACTTCCACCAAATCAACCACGAGCTTGCGTCGTTCGCTCCGGCGCTCGGCGCACGACCCCAGATCGTCGCGGGGAACAAGATCGACCTCATCTCCGCCGAGGACGTCGCGGCGCTTCGCGAGCGCTTCGCGGCACTCGGCGTCGAGCTTGTCCCGATCTCGGTTGCGACGATGGCCGGGGTACGGGACGTCGTCGAGCGCGTCTACCGTGTTCTGGTCGCGGAGCGGGAGAAGGAGCTGTTCGCGCCATCGCCGCTTCGGCGGCGCGTGTATCAGTTCCACGGGGAGACGGGGTTCCGGGTGGAGAAGGATGGGGATGGGTTCCGCGTCACGGGCCAAGAGGTCGAGACGCTCGCCCGGAAGCTGGTGCTGACGTCGTGGGATGCGGAGGCCTACCTGATCGACCGGCTGAACAAGATGGGCGTGATGAAGGAGCTTCGTCGGCTCGGGTACGAACCCGGAGCTCCCGTCCGGATCGGTGAGGTGAAGCTTGAGTTCGAGCTTGAGGGGTAGGGTCGGGGTCCTCGGAGGGACGTTTGACCCGCCGCACAACGCGCATCTCGCGGTTGCGAGCACGGCGCTGCGGCAGTTCGAGCTGTCGCGGGTGGTGTTTGTGCCGAACGGGATACCTCCGCAGAAGAGCGTGTCCGACGGCGTGACGAGCGAGGATCGCTACCGCATGGCCCGCCTGGCGATCGCCGGGCGGCGGGAGTTCTCGGTTTCGCGGATCGAGATCGACCGAAGCGGCCCCTCGTACACCATTGACACAATCCGCGCGATGAAGGAAGATTGCTCCGAAGGGGTCTGCTTCATCCTCGGGGCGGACCAGATGTTGGAGATTGAAACGTGGAGGGAGCCGAAGGCCCTGCTGGGCAGCGTGTCGTTTGTCGTCGCGCCGCGTGCCGGGATCTCGCTCTCCTTCCTCGGGAGACCGCCGTATGACGTCGCGTCGATCCACGTCCTCGACATGGGCGAGGTTGACCTGTCGTCAACGGCTGTCCGTGATCGGGTAGCGCGCGGCGAGTCGATTGAGGCGTGGGTTCCTCGAAGCGTAGCGCGGTACATCGAGGAACGCGGGTTGTATCGGGTAGGAGTTCGACTGAGATCCCACGGAACAGGAGGTCAGGATCGATAGCAAGACGTTGCGGGTGAACGAACGAATTCGCGTGCCCGAGGTTCGCGTCGTCGGCGACACGGGAGAGAACCTCGGCGTGATGCCGACGCAGCAAGCCATCGCGTTGGCGAAGGAGAAGGGACTCGACCTGGTTGAGGTGGCGCCCCAAGCGACGCCGCCGGTCTGCCGGCTGGTGGATTTTGGCAAGTTCCACTACCAGCAGGAGAAGAAGGAGCGCAAGCAGAAGCATCGCTCCAAGCTGAAGGAAATCAAGTTCACGATCAAGATCGGCGAACACGATTTCCAGACGAAGCTCTCCCGGGTTCGCGAGTTCCTGACTCACGGGGACATGGTCCGCATCAGCATCTTCTTCCGCGGGCGAGAGATCGTTCACGCCTCACGAGGCCACGACCTCCTCAAGCGGGTGGAGGAAGAGGTCAAGGACATCGCCCGGGTCGAAGGCCAGCCGATGGCCAAGGGCAAGATCCTTCAGATCATGATCGTTCCTGCGCAACATTCCTGACCGCCCCTCGGGGAGGAGGACGTACGGTGCCGAAGCAGAAAACACACTCTGCATCGAAGAAGCGCTTCACACGGACAAAGAGTGGCAAGATCATGCACACGATGTCCAATTACTGGCACAAGAACGTGAAGAAGCGCCCGAAGGCGAAGCGGCACGCTCGCATGCCGAAAGAAGTGACCGGCGGGCTGAAGAAGATGCTCGACAAGATGCTCTCGAAGTAGCCCTCCGGGGAGACGAAGGAGAAGACCATGCCACGAGCGCGTGGAGGTAGCAAGAGACTCGACAGCCGCAAGAAGATTCTGAGTCTCGCCAAGGGGTTCAAGGGGAAGCGGGGGACGTCGCACAAGATCGCGAAGCAAGCGGTCATGAAGGCCCTGCGCAACAGCTACATCGATCGCAGGCTCCGCAAGCGCGACTTCCGACGGTTGTGGATCACCCGGATCGGAGCGGCGGCGAAGCGGAACGGCCTTTCGTACTCCGCCTTCCTCGGGGGGATCCAGCGTCGCGGCGTCCTTCTGAACCGGAAGATGCTCGCGGACATCGCCGTCCGCGACGAGCGGGCGTTCGCTGCGCTCGCCGATGTGGCGAAGGAAGAGGCCGTCAAGGGGTAGCGGTGGACGCGGCCGCGCGATCGGAGCGGGGATCCCACGGGGCGAAGCCCGGCTGTGCTTCGTCTCGGGTGGGAGACGTCGTCTTGTCGGTCCGGGGGATCGAGCTTCTGGGACCGCACGGCGTCTACCCGCAGGAACAGGAAGCGGGGAATCGCTTTACCGTGGATGTCGAGATGCGCGGACTTTTCGCGCAGGCCGTGGAGACGGACGAGCTTTCGGACACCGTCGACTACGATGCGGTCGTGCAGCGCGTTTGCGAAGTGAACCGGAGGCGTACGTTCCACCTCATCGAGTCCTTTGCCGGTGCGATTGCTGACGAGCTGCTCGATCGCTTCGAGCGCCTTTCCGAAGTCCGGATCCGGGTCCGCAAGCTCTCCGTGGCCAAGCTGGGGCCGAGCGCATGGACGATGGTCGAACTGAGCCGGCGGCGGGCCTAGATCCCGTGGATGTGTACATCCTTTTCGGATCGAACCTGGGGGACCGGCGTGAGAGGATCGAGCGTGGGCTGGCTCGAGTGGCGCAGAGAGGTGTCCGATGGACGGCCCGGTCCTCGATCTACGAGACGGAGCCGGTCGGGCTCTCGAATCAGCCTTGGTTCCTGAATCTCGTTGCGCGCGGCACCACGCCGCTCTCCCCGCAGGCGCTCCTCGCGGCCTGCAAGGACGCCGAGACGGCCGAAGGGCGAGTCCCGACGGTACGGTTCGGGCCGCGCACGCTCGATGTGGACATTCTTCTCTATGGGACTCAGCAAGTCGACGAGCCGAATCTCTCGATTCCCCATCCGCGGATGAACGAGCGGCGCTTCGTCCTTACTCCGCTCGTGGAGATCGCCCCCGACCTCTCGGACCCAAGGGATGGACGACGGTTTGCCGAGGTCTTGGCGGGACTCGATGAGGGAAAGAAGGTGCTGAAATCGACGACAAGAGAATCCTGATCTCGGTCGACCTGACCGAGGATGGCGACAAGAGGACACGCGTCGCCCTTCTCGAAGAGGGTCGCCTGATGGAGATCTACTACGGGCACCCATCGCACGAGAAGCTGGTTGGGAACATCTACCGGGGGCGCGTTGAGGACGTGCTTCCGGGCCTCGGATCGGCGTTCGTTGACGTCGGCGAGCGGAAGAGCCTCTTCCTCTCCCAGAGTGAGATCAACGATCCGTACCTGATGGAGAAGGGCTTCAAGCCGTGGCAGTCCGGGGTTCCCATCAACAAGCTGCTTCGTCCGGGGCAGTTCGTCACGCTGCAGGTCCGGCGGGACGGAATCGGGAGCAAGAACCCCCAGGGGACGATGAAGATCAGCCTCCCGGGGCGATTCTGGGTCTACCTCCCCACCGAGGATCGGCTCGGGGTCTCGCGGCGAGTGGAGTCGGTACGGGAACAGCGTCGGATCCGCCGGGTGGCGCGGGCCCTCAAGCGTGACGGCGAGGGGATGATTGCGCGCACGGCGGCCCAATGGGCGAACGACGAGGAGCTGGAGCGGGACTACCACCTGCTCGTCGAGACGTGGGAGCGCGTCCTCGACGCCTCGCAGACGACGAACGGGGCGCGGCTGTTGTACAAGGCGATGGGACTGGTTCAGACGGTGCTCCGCGACCGGCTCGGACCGGAGATCAGCGAAGTCGCCGTCGACTCCCCGTTCTTCTTCGAGAAGATCATCTCGTTCCTCGACTACATGCAGCTCGGGGAGTTCAAGGAGCGGGTCGTTCTTCACAAGGGCGCGGAGCCTCTCTTTGCCAAGTACAACGTGGAGAAGCAGATCCAGGACAGCCTCGCGCGCCGCGTGCCGCTCGCCGGGGGCGGGTCGCTCGTGATCGACGAGACGGAGGCGCTCATCGCCATCGACGTCAACACGGGCGGCGACGTTCGCCACCGCAACCAAGAGGCGGCGATCCTGAACACGAATTTGGAGGCGGCGACGGAAATCGCGCGACAGCTGCGGCTGCGCCAGATGAGCGGGATCATCGTCGTCGACTTCGTCGACATGGAGGACCCGGCGCACATCGAACAGGTGACCGATCGCGTGAAGGAGGAGCTGAAGAAGGACCGAGTCTCGGCGGACTTCGTCGATATGACGGCCCTCGGCCTCGTGGAGATCACGAGGAAGCGCCGCGGCGAGAGCCTCGCCGACATGCTGGAGAACGCGAAGTTCGATGCGTGATGGCCTGTCGGAGCGAGGCGCCGCCGGTCTTCGAGTCTCTCCCTTTCCGATGAGACTCGGGGTACAATAGCGCGGCACGGGCGAATAGCTCCGCCGCACGGAAGCCGCGGCTCTGCTGTTCGCTTCG
>JAQTNX010000090.1 GCA_028713635.1 Candidatus Bipolaricaulis sp. | reverse complement strand
GTTGGAACCCCGTCGGGACCGCGCTCCTGCATCGGCCGCACGTTGTCTCGTACCACCACGTCGGCTTGCCGCAGAGCGGACACGTCCAACGCTCCGCCTGCTCCGCGCACCAGCGACCGGAACCGATCGCGCGAATCCGTTCGAGGTTGCCGACGATCTCGACAAGGTGGGGCATCCGCCTCTGCAGGCTCTTGAGCGGATCGCACGGCACGTCGGGGCACTCGGCGCAAGACGTGTAGCCTTTTCCCGTCGGGCAGTCGCGATACCAGCAAGCGCGGCAGGCGCCCGTCACTCGGTTCGAGCGGCATCCATCGCAGGCAAGGTCCCTTTCGGTCCTCCCGAACGCTGCGGCCGCCGGGGCGAGATCTCCCCGCCGCGTGGATTGGTAGATCCGACAGGCGCCGCAGTAGAGACCACAGTACGCGTCAAGCCGATCTCGGTCCATGGGCTTGCCCGTCCAGGGCGGCGAAGTACGGCGCGAAGTCCACGTTTCCGCCCGAGAGAATCACCCCAACGCGCTTCCCGCGAACGTCGACCTTGCCGACGAGAAGGGGGGCGACGGCGACCGCCGACGACGGTTCGATGACGAGCTTCGCGCGTTCCCACACGAAGCGCATGGCATCGACGATCTCCCTCTCCGAGACGAGCACGATATCGTCGAGATCCCGCCGCAGGATCGCAAAGCCGTTCTCGCCCAGCGGGGTTCGGAGGCCGTCTGCGATCGTGCGGGGGACGAAGTCCGTCACGCGCACGCCCGTTCGCAGCGACCGCGCCGCATCGTCCGCTCCCTCGGGCTCGCACCCGATCACCCGCACGTGGGGCAGGAGGTGTCGAGCGGCGATGAGCGTCCCGGACAAGAGGCCGCCCCCGCCGACCGGCGCAAGAACGAGATCCAGCTTGCCCACGTCGTCGATGAGTTCCCACGTCGCGGTCCCCTGGCCGGCTATCACTCGCACGTCGTCGTGCGAGTGCACGAGAGTCGCACCGGTCTCCTCGCCCACCCGCGCCGCCATCTCACGCCGCCCCTCGTGCGTTGCAGGACAGAAGACGATGCGGGCGCCGTAGCCGCGCGTCGCGGCGACTTTGGCGGGGTTCGAGTCCTCCGGCATGACGAGGTGAGCGGGAATCCCGTGCAGCTTCGCCGCCAGAGCGACGGCTTGAGCGTGGTTGCCGCTCGAGGGAGCGTACACGCCGCGCGCGCGCTCGGACGGAGAAAGAGAGGCGATCGCGTTCGTCGCGCCGCGAAACTTGAACGACCCTGTCCGCTGGAAGTTCTCGCACTTCAGGAAGACCGTCCCGCCGCACGTCGCGTCGATCGTCCGACACGTCTCGACGGGCGTGCGTCGGGCAAACGGCTCGATTCGCTCGCGCGCCGTCTCGACATCCTGCCAGACCAGGCGTTCGCTCACGTCGCCTCCCGGAAGAACGCGTCGCGGTATACGCGCAGCTCGGCGATGGATTCGCGCAAGTCGTCGAGCGCGCGATGCCTCGACGCCTTGGCCACCTTCTCCACGACCTCCGGCCGCCATCGACGGGCAAGCTCTTTGATGGAGCTCACATCAACGTTCCGGTAATGGAAGGAGGCTTCGAGCTTCGGCATGTGGCGAATGAGGAATCGGCGGTCGAAGCAGACCGAGTTCCCGCACAGGGGCGACCGTCCGACGAGGCAGTAGCGGCGCACGTAGGCCAGGGTCTGCGCCTCCGCTTCGCCGAGCGACGTCGTCGACGTGCGAGACGCTTCGAGCAGGCCGCTCACCCTGTGTTGCTTGCGGCACCACGGATCGAGCTGGCCGATCGCACGCCCCTCCTGGTGGATCACAAGGTCGATGCCATCGCCGAGCTCGTTCAGGTCCTTGTCCGTCACGAGGCAGGCGATCTCGAGGATCACGCGCGCCTCCGGGTCGAGGCCCGTCGCCTCAAGGTCGATCCAGATCAGGTTGTCGAGGCTCCTCGCCATGCCGCCTCCTCGCGCGGAGAGCTTAGCGCGGCGGCGCAAGGGAAGCCACGCTCCGACCGCATGCGAGAGACAAGGCGGTCGCGAGCCCGGCCCGCGACCGCCCGACACAGAGTTCCTGCTAGACGCCGTCTACTTCTTCGCGCCCGGCCCCGCGGGAGCACCCAGAGACGTCGGCCGCAGGCCGACCAGCGCCACGACAAGGCCCAGGGTCGCAAGCCCCATCACGGGAACAAACACGGGCAGGTAGCCGCCCGTCGCGTCGTGGATCATGCCCGACAGAAGGTTCCCGGCAATCGCCCCGATACCGTAGGCGGTGAACACCACGCCGTAGTTCTTGGCGTAGTGCTTGGCGCCGAAGAAGGTCGACGTCGCCGTGGGAGCGATCGCAAGCCATCCGCCGAGGTTCAGCCACAGCACCGAGAACGCCACGAAGTAGACGGCCGGGCTGCCTTGCCCTGCGAAGTACAGGAGCGCCGACGCGCCGAGAATCAGGGCAAACGACAGAAGCGCCGTGCCCCTGGGCGTGATCTTGTCGGTCAGCCATCCGAAGAGCGGCCGGCCGACGCCGTTGAACACCGCAAACAACGACACAGCAATGGCTGCGGTCTCGGAGCTGAGCAGGGCAACCTCCCGCCCGACGGGGGCGGCAATCCCGATGGCCATCAAGCCGGCCAGGCAGCCGATGATGTACGAGCCCCAGAGAGCATAGAACGCCGGTGTCCGGAGCATCTGACCGCGGTCCAGCTCAACACCCGATCCACCCTTCGCTGCCGCGCCCTTCCATCCCGCCGGCTTCCAGTCGGGCTTCGGATTCCTCAGGCCGAACGAGAGCGTAACGAGGACGGCAAGAAACGCAACACCGAAGTACATGAACGTCTTGGCGACGCCCACCGACTCCGAGGCGATGGTGCTCGTCATCCACGGGGCCATGAGGAGCGCCGAGAGTCCGAAGCCGGCCAGCGTGAGCCCGACGGCGAACCCCTTCTTGTCGGGGAACCACTTCGCCGCCACGGCGATGGGGCAGCCGTAGAGGATGCCGACCCCGGATCCGCCGATCACACCGTAGAAGATCGTCAGCCACAGGATGTTCGGTGCGAACCCGGCCAGGATCCATCCTGCGCCGACGAGGACTGCTCCGAGAAGGCTCGTCTTGCGGGGGCCCCACGACGTCACGAGCCCTCCGGCAAGCGCCATGAACACCGCGAACATCGCGAGGAACACCATGAACGGCAATCCCGCCTGAGTGGCCGAGACGCTCCACAACCCCTCGAGCGGCTTGCGGAACACGCTGAACGCGTACACGGCGCCGAGGCACACGTTCATCAGAAGCCCGACCAGAACGAAGATCCACCGGCCGGTTTCCGCCTTCATCCCGAAGACCTTGACCTCCGACATACCATTCCCTCCAAGAAGAGGAGCGGGGGCCCCATGCCCCCGCTCCGTTTTCACACGCTCGTGTGGTCGTCCGCCACGGGCCTAGCCCTTGTAGCCGACGGCCTTCTTCAGCTCGTCGACGGTCTCCGGGTTCAGGAGCGTCGTGAGGTCGCCGACGGGTTCGTCGCGGACGAGCGACTTCAGGATGCGGCGCATGATCTTGCCGCTTCGCGTCTTCGGCACGTCGTGCGCGAAGATGATCTCCTCCGGACGCCCTGTGGGTCCGATGACGCGGTTCACGGTTGCCAGGAGGTCCTTGCGGATCTCCTCGGACGGCTCGATCCCCTTGCGCAGGAGGACGAACGCCACCGGGACCTCGCCCTTCAGGTCGTGCGGCTTCGAGACGACGGCCACTTCGCTGACCTTGTCGTTCTGCGCCAGCGCGCTCTCGACCTCGGCGGTCGCCAGGCGGTGGCCGGCGACGTTCATGACGTCGTCGACGCGGCCGGTGATGCGGAAGTTGCCCATGTCATCCTTGCGCGCGCCGTCGCTCGTGAAGTAGCGCTCGGGACCGTAATCGGAGAAGTACTGGTTCTTGAAACGGTCCATGTCCCCGTAGATGCCGCGCGTGAGGCTGGGCGGGAAGGGAGCGTAGATCGCAAGGTAGCCGCCCTCGCCGACCTTGGTCGGCTGACCGCCCGAATCGAGGATGTCGCCGATGATTCCGGGGAACCCGCGTCCAGCGACGGTCGGAATGAACGGGCCGACGCCCGGCAGGTTGTTGACCATGTTCGCGCCGGTCTCCGTCTGCCACCACGTGTCGATGATCGGGCAGCGCTCGCCGCCGATCTTCTCGAAGTACCACATCCACGCATCGACGTTGATCGGCTCACCGACCGTGCCCAGGACCCGCAAGGTCGACAGGTCGTACTTCGCCGGCCACTCGTCGCCCTGCTTGATCAGCATGCGGATCAGGGTCGGCGCGGTGTAGAGCTGCGTGATCTTGTGCTTCTGGACGATGGCCCACATCCGCCCGTAGTCGGGCATGTCCGGCGAGCCCTCGTACATGAACGTCGTCACGCCGTTCATGAGCGGGCCGTAGTTGATGTAGGTGTGGCCGGTGACCCAGCCGACGTCGGCCGTGCACCAGAAGATGTCGCCGGGGTGGAGATCGAAGTTCCACTTGGCGGTCAGGTACGACTGAACGGCATACCCGCCCGTCGTGTGCATGATGCCCTTCGGCTTGCCCGTCGTCCCGGAGGTGTAGAGGAGGAACGACAGGTGCTCGGCGTCGAGCGGCTCGGCCGCGCAGTCGGCCGACGCCTTGGCGACGAGGTCGTGGTACCAGACGTCGCGCCCGGCCTTCATCGAAGCGGATCCGTCGAGACGCTTCACGACGACGATCTTCTCGACCTTCGTCCCCTCGGCACCCTGCTCGGCCGCCTTCTTGAGGTCGATCGGCTTGCCGCGGCGGTAGTAGCCGTCGGCGGTGATCAGCACCTTCGCGCCGGCGTCATCCAGGCGGTCGCGCAAGGACTCGGGGCTGAACGCCGAGAACACGACGCTGTGCGGCGCGCCGATCCGGGCGCAGGCCTGCATCGCGACCACGGCCTCCGGAATCATCGGGAGGTAGATCCCCACGCGGTCACCCTTCTTCACTCCGAGCGACTTCAGGCCGTTCGCGAACCTGCAGACGCGCTCGTGGAGCTCCTTGTATGTGATGTGAAGGGCCTTCTCCTCGACCGGTTCCGGCTCCCAGATGATGGCGACCCGGTCGCCGTGGCCGGCCTGGATGTGCCGGTCGAGGGAGTTGTACGAGAGGTTGGTCTTCCCACCGATGAACCACTTGTAGGCGTACGGAGCGGGATCGTATGCCTTGTCCCACTTCTTGAACCAGTGCAGTTCCTCGGCTTGCTGAGACCAGAACGCGACGGGATCTGCCGCCGCCTTCTTGTAGATCGCCTCGTCCGAAACCCACGCTTGCTTCTTCAGTTCGGCTGTGGGCCAGAAGACGTTCTCACGCTTCGGGTCCTTCATGACCCACTTCTTCGCCTCCGCCACGGTGGGACCTCCTGTCAACTCCCTCTGGAATTGGTAGCGATACTAGCCCATGGCACGAGACGCTGCAACGCTAGAGGGGAATGGAAGGCGTGATCCGGACGATGATCGGCCAGCGAAGAGCTGTTCGGTAGATCGGAATCGCGTGCAGGACGCGCTCGACGTACGCTCGAGTCCCAGAAAACGGGACCTCGCCTGAGGCAAGCCATCCCTGGACGCGCGTAGGCCCGGCGTGGTACGCCATCAGCGCCACGTCGAGCTTCCCGAACCGATCGAGCAAGAAGCGCAGGTACCAGGCGCCAAACCGGATGCTGGTCTCCGGATCGAGGAGACGTCGGGCGTCGAATCCCGGCACCCCCATCCGCTCGGCAATCCACGCGCCGGTCTCGGGCATGATCTGCATCAACCCGATGGCGCCGCGCGGCGAGACGGCGTCGGGATGGAAGCGGCTCTCCGCCCGGATCAGCGAACAAAGCGTCGCAGCGTCGAGCCCCTCGGCGTCGGCCGACGCCCGCACGAGGTCGACATATCCGATGGGGTAGAGCACGCGCACGACGACAAGTCCGGCGTACAGGACAGCCGCCGCGGCCGTCAGGGCGATCGCGATGCGCTTCGGAATTGCCCTTGCACGAACCATGACCGTATGATACGGCGATCCTCTATAATTGCCGGATGGGAAACAGGGGAGAGTGGGCAAGGGCAGCATGAAGAAGTTCCTGCTGTGGCTCCGAGCGACGTTTGTGAGCGGCTTGCTGACGATCCTCCCGGTCGGTGCGACCGCGTACATCCTTTGGATCCTCTACAACATGCTTGACGGCCTTCTCGGCCACGGGAGACCGATCGGCAACGCCATCGAACGCGCCGTGGGGCGTCCACTCCCCGGGCTCGGGATTGTGCTCCTCATCGTGGTCGTACTCCTCGCCGGGGTCATCGCCCGAAACATCGTGGGCAGAACGCTATACTCGTACTTCGAGCGCGTCTTCCTGATCCTGCCCGGAATCCGGAAGATGTACGGAACGTTCAAGCAGTTCGCCGGCGCGATGCTCGATCCCAAGGCGACGGCGTCGTTCAAGCGGGTGGTGATGATCGAGTATCCGAAGGCAGGGCTTCAGGCCCTGGGCTTGGTGACCAACGACGACCCCGGCAAGCTGGTCGACCTAACCGGCGAGGAGTGCTACATCGTCTACGTGCCCACGGTGCCGAATCCGTTGACGGGAGCCATGGTCATCGTACCCAAGAAGTCCGTGACGTACGTGGACATGCCTGTGGAAGACATGCTGTCCATGGTCGTTTCCAGCGGATCCGTCCAGCCGGAGAGCCTGCGGACCGACGGCCAGAAGCGGGACGAAGAGAGAAAGCGCCCGCGTCTTCTCGGTCGTCGCCGCTCGTGAGGTGAGCGATGTCTCTGTTCAAGGAACGCCAGTACTTGCGCGTGCATGTAGACCGGGAACCGGACGACAGCCTGTGGATGAAGTGCAAGTCGTGCGGCGAGCTTGTCTTCAAGCGGCGCGTTCGTGAGAACAGCAACGTCTGCCCGAGCTGCGGGGAGTACTTCTTCCAGACCTCGCAGGAGCGGATGGAGTCGATCCTCGACCCGGGAACCTACGAGCCCTTCGGCGAGCGCCTTGTGACGGACGACCCCCTGTCGTTCGTCGACAGCCGCGCCTATCGGGAGCGCGTCGCGGAGACTCAAGCCAAGACGGGGCTCGATGACGCGATCCTCATCGGGCGCGGCGCCATCGAGGGGATTCCGGTGGTGCTCGGCGTCATGGACTTCCGATTCATCGGCGGAAGCATGGGGTCGGTCGTCGGCGAGCAGATTTCGAGAGCCATCGAGGCGGCGGTCGCCGATCGCCGCGGCTTCATCCTCATCTCGTCGTCCGGGGGAGCCCGCATTCAGGAGGGGATGTTCTCGCTCCTGCAGATGGCAAAGACGGTGACGGTCCGGCGGCGCTTGGCCGAGGCAGGACTTCCGTTCGTCTCGGTGATGACGTATCCGACCTCGGGGGGCGTGGAAGCGTCCATCGCCTCGCTTGGCGACATCATCATCGCCGAGAAGGGCGCCATGATCGGCTTCGCAGGCCGTCGTGTGATCGAGCAGACGATCGCCGAGGAACTCCCGGCGCACTTCCAAACGGAGTCGTTTGCCCTCGAGCACGGGCAAATCGACCGGGTCGTGCGGCGCGAGGACCTCCGCACCGAGCTCGCCCTGGCGCTCGGGTTTTTCGTGGGGGCGAGATGACCGACGAGCGTACCCTCGACCTTCTCGAGGCCAAGATCGAAGAGCTGCGTCAGCTCAACGCCATCGACGGGATGGACCTGTCCAAGGAGATCGCTCGCCTCGAAGAGAAGCTCGCAGTGCTGCGCCAGGACCTCTATTCGAACCTGACCGACTGGGAGCGAGTGCGAATCGCCCGCCACCCCAAGCGCCCCTACGCGCTCGACTACATCGCGTCCGTTTTCTCCGACTTCTACGAGCTGCGAGGAGATCGCATCGTCGGCGACGACCGCGCGCTGGTCGCTGGCCTCGCCCGACTCGACGGCCGGCCCGTCGCTCTCCTCGGCCAGCAGAAGGGGCGGACCACCGAAGAGAACAAGGAGCGGTTCTTCGGAATGACGCGCCCCCAGGGCTACCGCAAGGCCAAGCGGCTCATGGATCTTGCGGAGCGGTTCGGCTTCCCACTCGTCTCGCTCATCGACACGTCGGGCGCGTACCCCGGGGTCGAGTCGGAGGAGCTGAACATCGGCGGCGCCATCGCCGAGAACCTTGAGACGATGGCGGGACTTCGGGTGCCGACCGTGGCCGTCATCATCGGAGAGGGAGGATCGGGCGGCGCGCTCGCGATCGGGCTTGCCGACCGCGTGTTGATGCTCGAAGACGCCATCTACTCCGTGATCACCCCGGAAGGCGCCGCAGCGATCCTGTGGAAGGACAAGGAGCGCGCGCGGGAGGCCGCGACGGCCCTGCAGATGACGGCGCCGCACCTCCTCAACCTCGGCCTGATCGACGGCGTCATCCCCGAGCCGCTCGGCGGCGCGCACAAGAACCCGGCCGTCACCTCGGCGGCCCTCAAGGAAGCGCTGGTGCGCCACGTCAACGAGCTGTCGGCGATCCGTCTCGACCAACTCCTCGCCGCTCGCTACCAGCGGTATCGCAACGTCGGGCGCTACACTACCCGAGCGGCCGACGCCTCACGCGGCGCCCCGTGATGTCTCAGAAGCCAGGGGTACCGAAGCCTGGATCGTTGCCTCTTCTCCTCCAGCGTCCGCACCGGCTGGAGGGAGTTGACGGCGATGCGGTAGCCGTCGTACACCGCCTGGAGTGTCGCTGTGGCTTCCGGTCCCTCATCGCGGTCGTAGCCGATCGGCCGGCGGACCACCGCCCCGTTCTTCTGCTCGATGTGGGGCCGGTCGTTCTTCTTGTGCGATCGACAGCGGGTGAACGTGATCTCGTTCTTGTCGCAGTACCCCTTGATCGCCCAGTTGAGGAAGGCGGA
>JAQTNX010000089.1 GCA_028713635.1 Candidatus Bipolaricaulis sp. | reverse complement strand
GGTCGCCCACTCCTCGAGAACCCCCCGCTCTTCCGCATTCACCGTGACTGCAATCGCTCGTCGTGGCATGACTCAGCATACCACATCTCGCCGCATAAGTAAAAGCACTAACGGGACGCGACACTAGTTCGCACCATGAGAGCCGGAACAGGAGTTCAGCCTGAGGGAGATGGCCACGATCAGCAGCAAGACGCACGTGGGGGTGGCAGTCGATGCGAATCGCGCAAAACATGACCTGACAAGGAATGGGCTTCACGGACGTTTCTCGGAAGGCCATCACAACCCATCGGCTGCTTCCGTTGTGTTCCCTCGCAACGTGCCTTCAGCCGGAGGCATCTCCACGAGACTGGGATAGATCAACGGGCTGCTAAAGGTTGCGGAGATCCTCGTCCTGAGCACGACCAGTTGGTCGATCGCGAGCACGATTCTGTGGACGCAGTCGACGCTCCCAGCGGCGCGAACCAAGCGACGATCGCGAGCGCTCTGGCCTTGATGTTCGACCGAACGTCGGGGACGTAGAGCGCTCACGACGTGAACGTGTCCTACGAGATGACGCTCGATGAAAGCGATCTGGCGACGCTGCCGAAAGGAAACTACAGCCTAGTCATTCAGTACACCGCGACGACGGACTAGTCACGGCGCTGGAGCATACCAAGAGATGCATGCGGCGGGGCGGGAAATCCGCCCCGCTTCCCCTCCACTCCGATCTCAGTTCACATCGTCTTCTACTGCGGCGAAGTTCCTGCGCGCACACAACGTTCGCAGCACTGGACTTCGGGAAGAACGAACGCAGGCCCAAGCGAACCACAGGGCGCGGTCTCTCCCTCTTCCGTACTGCAGTTCCCGAGCGTACCCTTGCGCTCTAGTGCGAGTGCGGTCACGGTGCGAACATGATTGGCCAACCGGGAGAGGACGCGATCGGCGTCACTCGACGACAGAAGCGGTGCGCTCTCGCGTAGCGCGCCCACGACGAGTCCGAGATCAAGCGCGGCGAAGCAGGTCCTGGAGGAACCTCCACCGGCTGGCGCCGCGTACACGCCTAGCCCGGCGTCCCAGAGGTCCCGATCGAAGGAATCCAAGACACGTGCTGCGACGTTTCCATAGGCGGCCACCCCGAGAATGCGGGAGGCCGCGACGAACCCGCGCACGACGGCGCACGTCTCGGCAATCTGCGCCCCCGAAGTGCCGGATGCGAGCCGCCCGTCGGGCCCAACACGCCGGGAGAGTTCCAGAGCGGCGTGTGCCGCAAGCCGCTCGACAGCTGGGTGGGAGCCAATCACGCGCGACACGTCATGCAGAGCTGCAAGAAGGAGTCCGAGGGTCGTGATTCGAACGGACGTGCCTTCCCTGTCCGCCGTTGACTCCCGCAGCACGCCGTCGAAACCGCACAGGGTTCGGTTGGTTCCGTCGAGGACTCGCTCCAACTCCTGCCGTGCACGTTGCGCGTCGCCGAGAAGCGATCCGAGAGTGTCCGGCCAGGGCAACGAAGCGTCGAAGACAAGGTCGATAAACGCCGACAGTCCCCAGGCAAGCGCTACCTGGTCGAGCAAGTCAGCTCGCGAGTCGATGACCGTGTAGCGCAGACGGCGATCGTCCCACACGGCCGCGTAGGCGTGAGCGAAAAGACCGTCGGGCGAGCCCGGCACCGCGCGCAGTTCGCTGAGACTCGCAACCTTGTTTCTCATGGTTTCGACTGCAACACATCCAAGGTACTGTTCCTGTGCGAGGTCGCTCCCAAGGAGGCGCCTCGCCTCCAGCGCCTGGAGCAGGAGACCCATTCCGGTCGCGCTTGGCGTAATACGTCGGTCGTAGTCCTTCCACTCGTCCGCCGGCCACGGTCCCGTGCCGGCGCCTCGGGTTTCGAACCGCGAGTCTCCTCCGGCGTACTCGAGGACGATCCATCGCTCGTTGGCCGGGCGCGCGGCGGGGTCGAGCCCGACAGCCCGCGCGCACGCATCGAGACGCTCGTTCATCGCCGCTTGCGGGTCGGCCGCGTCGCGGAATCCAGGTCCTCGGAAGAGAGGAAGGCCCAGTCCCGAGCCGACCTCAATCTCGGCCCAGTTCTCGAACGCGACCCGCGCCGCTTCGGCCGCCGCCGTTCGGAGGCACATCGGAAGATCGCTCCCCTCAATCCTTTCACTCTCCCCGATCCACTCAGCAAGCTTCTGAAGCTCCGCGGCCGCGTAGAAGGTCGCGTCGGTTCGGAACCGCAGGTCGGCGGCCGCGGCCTGCGGAGAGGCGCAAGCCTCGTCTTCGCCCTTGCCGCGGGGGCCAGGCGCCTCGATCACCAGAGTCAACATGCCGCCTCCGGGCGTGGTCGAGTCCGGACGGGATGCTAGGGGTGCTCCGGATGGATCGAATCCCCGCGCCTCCGCCCGGTTGGCGATGATCTGACCGACGGACACGCCCATCTCAACCAAGCCATCGAACAGGACGGTCACTGCGTCTCCACCCCGCAGCGAGATGGGAAGCTCCCACCGAAGCTCCGCACCGGATGCTCCGTCCGGATCGACAAGCGCCAGTCCGAACGGCCATCGGATGTGCGTTGTTCCCGGAACGTAGGTCACGCCAGGCGGGAGGTAGTCGATCACGGCTACGTCGTACCCAGATAGGGTTCCCGTATTGCGTACAACCAGTTCGAAGGTGACGCGGTCGCCGATTCCCGCAGTACATCCGAAGGTTGTGATGCCGTTGCGCACGATGCGGGCGATGCTTCCCGAGAGCTGGAGAGCGGGGGGCATCCCCCACACTGCGGCGCCGCAGGCCACAGCAAGACGCACACTCGCCGCGTCGTCGGAGTCTCTGTCGAGAGGCACCTCCGAACTCCGGTCGGATGGAATCGGCGTTCCCGCCCCGTCTACGCCGCGCCCCAGGACAGTGTTCCGCACCGTGTCGCCCTGCGTTGCCTCTCCCGTGACTACAACGCCGAACGACGCTACAAGCTCTTCTCCGCCGTGGAGGGTGGCCCCTAGGGGCCACTCCAACGTCCCGTCCGCCCCGTGGGTCGGGTCGGCGGCCGAACTCCCCTCAGGCCACGCCGCGCGACTCGGCCCCCGATAGGCGAGACCGATCGGCAAGGGATCCGAAAGGCGCACTGCGTAGGCGGTTCCCTGGCCGACGTTCGACACCCGCGTCCGATACACGATGATGTCACCCGCGCAGACCGGCTCCGCCGAATCCATGCGAACGCCGTTTCGCTCCACCGTGTCGACGGTCACTTCGACAACGAGCGCCGGTTCGACGGCCGGAATCCTACTCCCTCTCGCGTCGCCGGGCGCGCTCGTGGCATGCCGGTCGTCGGAGGAGATCGCCACACCGTCGGCGCTGCGTCCAAACGCGCTCGCCGCACTCCAAAGGACGGCACCTTGGCGAGTACCGCTCGTCACACGCGCTCGGTACGTCGCTACGAGTTCCGCTCCCGGATCAAGAGAAGCTCCGAGGCGCACGACCACCGTGTCCGTCGCGCCGTCGACAAGCTCCAGTGCCGTCACCCCAACGGCAGGCCGGTCGACGGTGAATGCTCCGGTCCCATACGCCGTCTCGATCTCCACCCCGGGCGAAAGGAGGTCGACGAACCCGACGTCGTACGCTGTGTCTGTCCCTGTGTTGCGGATCGAAAGCCGGTAGACGATCACATCCCCCGGTTCCACGGGGCCACTCGCCCCGATCGAGGCGCCGTCTCGGCCGACGTCGACAACCTCCTTGGCAACGGAAAGGATCGGCAATCCGACGCGCACTCGAGCAATCCCTGTGTCGTCGGCGTCAGGATCCTCGGCGTCATCGTCGAAAACGTCCCCTACGACCTGGTTTGCGTCCGGAATCTCGACTCCCGCACCGTTGAAGCCTTCGGCCTCGGCGACGTTCTCGAGCGGGACGCCAGTCTGGGCTGCGTCGGTGATTCGCGCCGCGTACGTCGCGACAAGCCGGGCACCACCATCGATCGTCGCGTCGATCCGCGTCGTGAATGAGGTTCCACCACCGGGCACCGTCAACGCGCCGGCCGAGACGGGGGACGTAACAGCGTACGAACCGCCGTCGTACGGAGCCGTGGTCTCGTACTCCAGGCCGGGCGAGAGCTGGTCGCGGAAGTCCACGTTGTAGGCAGTTCCGTTCCCCACGTTGCGCACGGTGACTCGGAAGACGACGACGTCCCCGGGCATCCCGACAGGGACCGAGCCAAGGCTTCTCCCGTCCCGCTCGACGCCGACGACCTCTTTGTTGACAGCCAACGCGGGCATGATGACGTCGAGACGCGCCGTGCTGGCGTCGTCCTCGTCCGTATCCTTGGGGCTCTCGAGAGATCGGTCCGGATCCGTCGGCGTCCCGTCGGCATCACTGCCCGACGCCTTCATTGCGTTCTCGAATGTCTCCCCGGCCAGCGCAGACCCGGCGAGGGCATCGAACTCGAGCGACAGCACGTCGCCCGGCGCCAAGGTCGCCGAGAGGGACCAGACGAGCGAAGAACCCGCGCTGCCTGTCGGATCCTTTGCCGACGCTCCGGAAGGCCAGGACGCCTTGCTGGAGCCCCCGACGTATGACAGCGCCACCGGAAGCCTGTCTTCGATCACGACGTTGTATGCCGTCCCACGTCCGACGTTCTCGACAACCAAGCGGTACGTGACAACGTCTCCAGGCTCGATCGGCCCGGCCGGCGAGACCGCTCCGCCCTCGCGAAGGACCGCGGCGACGTGACTCGCCGTGACGAGGGCAGGTCTCGCCGCAAGCAGCGCGATCTCGCTCGTGTCGTCAGAATCCGTGTCCGCGGGGACGCTCAGCGAGGCATCGGTGGCGATCGGCTCGCCCCCCTCCCCCGTGGCGATGACGGTCACGGTATCGACATATGGGCCGATCCCATCGACAGTCGGCGTAAGGAGCGCTTCGAACGTCAAGGCCAGCCCGTCGCCGCTCCGCAACGTCGCACGAAGGTCGAACAACAGCTCCGGCCCCGGTCCTATGGCCGGGTCGGCCGTGGACGTTCCACTCGGCCATGTCCCGAGAGCCGTCCCAGAGACATAGGCAAACCCCTCCGGAAGCACGTTGACGAGACTCACATCGTAGGCAGGCCCGTCTCCCACATTCACGACCCGCACGCTGTAGAGAACTCGGTCCCCCTCCGCGGCGCGGTTCAGCACGGCGGCGCTGCCTCCGTCTGCGAGAATCGCGGCCGCAGAGAGAGCCGTCACGAGCGCGGGCTGAGCAGACCTCACCGAGAAGGAGACCGAGGAGTGGGCGATCAGCACGACCACAGCGACAAGCACAGCAGACCTGGATCGACGTTGCACCGCGCTTCTCCTTCGGCCTAATCGGGCGCGACCTGGCGCATTGTACCCCTTGCGCCATCCCGAATGCGCCGCCGGTCGCCATCCGGCACGGACAGCCGCATGCTTCGCACGAGCACCAACCAGCTTTGTCGGCGAGCGAGCCCTATCGGGTACACCCTGCCAAGGCGGCCGATCCCGTGAGGACCGTCGGCCCAGCAGGGAGCAAGTGCCGCGCCTACTCCGCCGCGGGAGTCTTTCGGGTGCCTCCTTCTTCGCCTACAAGGTCGCGTGAATCGCTAGAACCACCCGCTCCGCAAGTCGCGCCAAGAGCAGGTATGAGCCGTGGGGAAGAGCCGAAGCGGCCCAAACAAAACGGACCCGATCGCTCCCCGCCGGTTGGACCGGCACGATGGCCGGCGCGACGTCCGCCGCGTCACCAGCTGTGCCAACGACCACCGCGTACAGCTCCTCAGGCGCGGCGCCGTCAAGGAGCTTCGCCGCTACGTCAACTCCCGGCGCAGTCCCGGCCAGCAGCAACGGTGTGCCCCGCCTCGCGGTCTGCGCCAACGTCTGGAGAGTTGGGGAGTTCGGTCCGCGCGGGGTTCCGAGGATCCTTCCCTGGGCCGCGTCCCTTCCCCACGTGAAGACGCCGAGATTGCTGTGCCAGTTCTCGTCCAGGTCGCTCCCGTTCGCATCGGATCGTTCCATCGTCCACGTCGTGACGGCGGAGCCGGCGACCCAGCCGATCCGATCGGGATTGTCGGCGTTCGCGGTGTCCGCTGTGCACCCGTTTCGATCCACCAGCTCCATGACGTCTCCATCGTCCGTCAGATCGAGCACCCGGCCGAGCGGCAGCCGATCGTCGTAGACAAGATCGGCCAGGACGTCGCGGACGACGTCGTCCGTGCGGCGCTCCACCAGGTAATACCCAGTGGCTGTCGAATCGCCGGACCACTGCAAGCGAGTTGCTGTGGGAATCCCTGCCATCTCTGTCGCCTGGATTCGACTGTCCTCCGAGTAGGGTCCAATCGCTCCCTCCAGGCGGATCGCTTTCCAGATCTGATCAGCCGGGGTCTTGGGATGCTTCGGACGCCAACGGAGCGTCCACCCAGTGAGGTCGACCTCCTCAGCCTCAAGGTTGCGCAGCTCAATCCACTCGTGGGTCGGGTCCGCTGAGGTGCCCGCCCAGGCGATTTCCGAGATGACAATCCGTCTGTCGCACGGGCCAGCCACGCCGCCCCCTCCCGCGACCGTGACCAGCAGCTGGACGATCCCCTGGTCGCAGAGGCCAAACGGATCGCACACTTCGAACGTGAACGAGTCCGGCCCGGTGTACCCCGGATCGCTTGTATAGATCAGGGTTCCCGTCGCTGGATCGAAGCCCGAGATCGTGCCGTGCGCTGGCGGATCGAGGAGGCGGAAGGTGATGACGTCCCCGTCCGGATCCAGACCGGAAAGGCCGATTGGCGTCGGTGCTCCTTCCGGAACGGTCGTGTTGAAAGAGTCTGCCGACGGCGGGTTGTTGACGTCGCGCACGACGATTGTGACCGTCGCCGAGCCGCAGACTCCCCGGGTGTCGCAAACCTCGAAGACCAGAGTGTCCTCGCCCGTGAATCCTGGGCCGGGAGTATAGATGAGTCGGCCCGTCTCCGGGTCAAAGCCGGTAACCTCTCCGTAGAACGGCGGGGTAAGGATAGAGAAGTAAATCACATCGGCATCGGGATCGCTCCCAATGAGTGCGATGCTGATGGGAGTCTGTTCGCTCGTGGTGACGATCTGGGGCTCGGCGGCCGGAGGATCGTTGGTCGGCTGTACCGTGACGGTGGCGCTGGCTGTGGCGCAGGCGCCGTTCTCGTCGCACACCTGATAGCCAAACGTGTCACGCCCGTAGAAGTTCGGATCGGGCGTGTACGTCACAACACCCGTCGTCGGATCCACGCTGACCGTCCCGTGGGACGGCTCCCCGACGACGGTGACCGTCGTCGGGTCAATGGGAGCTTCTACGCCGAGATCGTTCGCCGTAACGTCCATGGCGATCGGCGAGTCCTCGGTCGTCGTCGCGGTATCCGTGACCGCCGTCGGCGGATCGGCGACGGGCAGCACGTTCAGGGTCACTTGCGCGGAATCGCACAGCCCGGTTGCATCGCAGACCCGGTAGCTGAACGTGTCAGGTCCGTTGTAGTTCGGCGCCGGCGCGTACGTCACCGCTCCTGTCACCGGGTCGACGCTCACCGTTCCGTGGACCGGTGGACTCGTGATCGTCGTGGTTACCGGGCTGAGATCTCCGTCGACATCCGTGTCGTTCGCAAGCACCGGGATGACCACGGGCGTGTCTTCCGGCGTCGTCGCCGTATCGTCGTTCGCCACCGGCGGATCCGGCTGCGACGTGACGTTGATGGTGACCTGCGCCGTGTCGCACAGTCCCGTCGTGTCGCATACCCGGTAGGTGAACGTGTCGAGGCCGTTGAAGTTCGGAGCCGGCGCATATGTCGCCGCCCCCGTCACCGGGCTCACGCTCACCGTCCCGTGGGACGGTGAACTCGTGATCGTCACCGTCGTCGGGTCGAGGTTTCCTTCCACATCGGTGTCGTTCGCAAGGAGGCTGATCAAGACTGGCGTGTCCTCCGGGGTGACCCTTGTGTCATCGTTCGCCAAAGGCGGATCGGGTTGCGGCGTGATGGTCACCACAACCTGCGCGATGTCGCACAGGTTCGTCGTGTCACACACTTGGTAGCTGAACGTGTCTTGTCCGCTGTAGTTCGAGGCCGGCGTGTACGTCACCGCCCCCGTCACCGGGTTCACGCTCACCGTCCCGTGCGACGGCGGGCTCGTGATGACGACCGTCGTCGGATCGAGATTCCCGTCCGGGTCGGTGTCGTTCCCCGGCACCGCGATCACCACCGGCGTGTCCTCCGGCGTCGTCGCCGTGTCGTCGTTCGCCACCGGCGGATCGTTCTCCGATCCAACGTCCACGACCACTTGCGCGGTGTCGCACAGCCCCGACGCATCGCAGACGCGGTACGTGAAGGTGTCCTGGCCGTTGTAGTTCGGCGCCGGCGTGTACGTCACCGCCCCTGTTGCCGGATTCACGCTCACCGTCCCGTGTGACGGAGGGCTCGCGATCGTCACCGTCGTTGGGGCGAGGTTCCCGTCCACATCGAAGTCGTTCGCTGCGACGTTGATCACCACCGGCGTGTCCTCCGGCGTCGTCGCCGTGTCGTTGTTCGCCTGGGGTGGGTCGTCCTGTGGGAGGACGTTGACTGCCACGAGCGCGAGGTCACACAGGCTCGTCGTATCGCACACCTGGTACGTGAACGTGTCCGGCCCGTTGTAGTTCGGCGCCGGCGTGTACGTCACCGCCCCCGTCACCGGGTTCACGCTCACCGTCCCGTGCGACGGCAGACTCGTGACCAGTACCGTCGCCGGGTTGAGGTTCCCGTCCGGGTCGCTGTCGTTCCCCGCCACCGCGATCAGCACCGGCGTGTCCTCCGCCGTCGTCGCCGTGTCGTCGTTCGCCACCGGCGGATCCGGCTGCGGCGTCACATTGATGGTGACCGTCGCCGTGTCGCACAGCCCCGTCGTGTCGCACACCCGGTACGTGAACGTGTCCGGCCCGTTGTAGTTCAGCGCCGGCGTGTA
>JAQTNX010000088.1 GCA_028713635.1 Candidatus Bipolaricaulis sp. | reverse complement strand
TTCGCCTTCGCACGGACGGGGCGCCCACCGTCGTCCTCGTCGCCGGAGTGAACGGCGCCGGGAAGACGACGACGATTGCGAAGATCGCCGCGCACCTGCGCGAGGAGCAGCCGACGCTCCCGATGACCTTCGCCGCGGCCGACACGTTCCGCGCCGCGGCGGTCGAACAACTCGCCATCTGGTCCGAACGGATCGGCGCGGACCTCGTTCGACACCAGGAAGGCGCCGACCCGTCCGCCGTCGTCTTCGACGCCCTCGACCACGTCGAGCGCAAGGGAGGCGTCCTCCTGATCGACACGGCCGGTCGACTTCAGACGAAGCACAACCTGATGGAGGAGTTGCGCAAGATCGAACGAACCGTGGCCCGAAAGCTGAACCGCCCGTCGGACGAGCGACTCCTTGTGCTCGATGCGACCACGGGGCAGAATGGGATCGCGCAGGCGGAGCGTTTCCACGCCGCCATCGAGCTCAGCGGCTTGGTTCTGACGAAGCTCGACGGCACGGCCAAGGGCGGCGTGATCCTCTCGATCCGCGAGTCGCTCGGATTGCCGATCTTGTTCGTCGGCGTCGGAGAGTCGGCGGAGGACCTGCACGCCTTCTCGGCCGAGGAGTTCGTCGAGGCGCTCTTCTCAGAGTAAGCCGAGGTCAGCCGCGCATACGGAGGTGCGCTTGGGATGAAGAACGTCTACTTCTTCAGCAAGGGCCGGTCGGACGGCAACGCGAAGATGAAGGATCTGCTCGGCGGCAAGGGAGCGAACCTCGCCGAGATGGCCGAGCTCGGAATCCCCGTTCCCCCGGGGTTCACGATCACGACCGAGGTCTGCGCCCACTACCAAGATCACGGCGGCGCTTACCCGAAGGGGCTTGAAGACGAGGTCGGCGAGAACCTGAAGAAGCTGGAACAGGCGACGGGGAAGCGATTCGGCGATTCCTCGAACCCACTCCTCGTCTCCGTGCGATCCGGCGCGGCGGCCTCGATGCCCGGGATGATGGACACGATCCTGAACCTCGGTCTGACCGACAAGACGGTGGAGGGCCTCGCGGCGAAGTCGGGCAATCGCCGCTTCGCCTACGACTCGTATCGTCGACTTCTCCAGATGTACGGGGACGTCGTCATGGGGCTGAAGCCGGAGACCGAGGCCGACCTCGACCCGTTCGAAGCCATCCTCGATGAGGTGAAGAAGGAGCGCAAGGCGAAGCTCGACACAGACCTTGACGCCGACGCGCTCAAGGACCTCGTCGAGCGGTTCAAGGGCGCGATCCAGAAGCGCGTCGGCCGGCCGTTCCCGGAAGACCCCAAAGAGCAGCTGTGGGGCGCCATCGAGGCGGTCTTCAAGTCGTGGAACAACCCCCGGGCGATCAAGTACCGGCAGCTCTACGACATCCGCGGGCTGCTCGGAACCGCCGTCAACGTGCAGTCGATGGTGTTCGGGAACATGGGCGAGGGATGCGGCACCGGCGTCGCCTTCACGCGGAACCCGGCGACCGGTGAGAACGCCTTCTACGGCGAGTACTTGATGAACGCCCAGGGCGAGGACGTCGTCGCCGGCATTCGAACCCCGCAGCCGATCTCGACGCTCGAGAAGGAGATGCCGAAGAACTACGCCGAACTGCTCGCGATCCGGACAAAACTCGAACAGCACTATCGCGACATGCAGGACATCGAGTTCACGATCGAGAGCGGAACCCTCTACATGCTCCAGACGCGGAACGGCAAGCGGACGGCGGCCGCCGCCGTGCGCGTCGCGGTCGAGATGGCCGAGAGCGGGATGATCGACAAGAAGGAAGCCCTCCGTCGCGTCACCCCGGAGCAGATCGACCAGCTCCTGCATCCGACGTTCTCGCCGACGGAAGAGGCCAAGGCGCCGCTCTTGACCAAGGGCCTGCCGGCGAGTCCGGGGGCCGCCACCGGGGCGGTCGTCTTCTCGGCGGAGGCCGCCGAGGCCGCCGCAGCAGCAGGGAAGCGCGTCATCCTCGTGCGAATCGAGACGTCGGCCGAGGACGTCGGCGGCATGAACGCGGCGCAGGGAATCCTGACCGCGCGCGGCGGGATGACCAGCCACGCCGCCGTCGTCGCCCGCGGCATGGGGAAGTGCTGCGTCGCCGGCGCCGGCGACCTCGTGGTTCACTACGCGAAGGGCTACTTCACCGTCAGAGGGAAGACTGTCCGCGCAGGCGACCCGATCAGCCTAAATGGAACCACGGGCGTCGTCTACCAGGGTGGAATCAAGACCCAAGACCCCGAGCTCGCCGGTGATTTCGGCACCCTCCTCGGCTGGGCGGACGAAGTTCGCAGGCTCGGGATCCGAACCAACGCCGACACGCCCCACGACACCGAGGTCGCCGTGAAGTTCGGCGCCGAGGGCATCGGCCTGTGCCGAACCGAGCACATGTTCTTCGAAGGCGACCGGATCATCGCCGTACGCGAGATGATCCTCGCCGAAGACGAGACCGGCCGGCGGGCGGCGCTGGCGAAACTCCTCCCGATGCAACGCGGCGACTTCGAGGGAATCTACAAGGCGCTCGAAGGCCGCCCCGCCACGATTCGGCTCCTCGATCCCCCGCTCCACGAGTTCCTTCCCCACGACGTCGCCGGGCAGGAGGAAGTCGCCGAGGTCATGCGCGTGCCCGTCAACGTGATCCGCGAGAAGGTGAACTCGCTGCATGAGTTCAACCCCATGCTCGGCCACCGCGGCTGCCGGCTCGGGATCACCTTCCCCGAGATCTCGGAGATGCAGGCCCGCGCGATCATGGAAGCAGCGTGCAACGTGCACAAGAAGGGAATCAAGGTTCGCCCCGAGATCATGATCCCGCTGGTCGGGAACGTGAAGGAGCTCAAACTCCAGCGCGACCTCGTCGAGCGCACCGTCACGGAGGTCCTCAAGGAGAACCGACTCACGAAGAACGACATCCCGTACATGATCGGAACGATGATCGAGGTGCCACGTGCCGCGGTCACCGCCGATGAGATCGCCCAGGAGGCCGAGTTCTTCAGCTTTGGAACCAACGACCTCACCCAGATGGGGTGCGGGTTCTCCCGCGACGACTCGGGCAAGTTCCTGAAGGACTACGTGGCCCTCGGGATCTACGAGAAGGACCCGTTCCAGACGCTCGACCAGGGTGGCGTCGGCAAGCTGATCGCAATGGCTTGCGAACTCGGCCGGGCGACGCGGCCCGCGATCAAGCTCGGCATCTGCGGGGAGCACGGTGGGGATCCCGCGTCCATCCACTTCTGCCACCGCACGGGACTGAACTACGTGAGCTGCAGCCCGTACCGGGTGCCGATCGCGCGCCTGGCCGCAGCGCAGGCTGCACTCGCCTCAACGTAGAGTCGGGCACGAAGGCGTACGAAGGAGGGCGGCGCGCCGCCCTCCTTTCTCTTTCCGGGGCTCTGAGATACAATCCCCGCGCGAGTCTCAGGCATCCTCTCGACCCGGAGGGAAGCGAGCATGGCGGAACGGACCGTGGTTCTCGGAGTCACCGGCTCGATTGCGGCCTACAAGGCCGTTGACCTCGCCAGCCGTCTCACCCAATCGGGCGTCGTCGTCCACACCGTGATGACGAAGAGCGCGACGCAGCTCGTCGGGCCCGCCACGTTTCGGGCGATCACCGGCCGCTCCGTCTCGACCGAGATGTTCGAGCTCACGAACCCGTTCGCCATCGAGCACGTATCGCTCGCCGACGCCGCCGACCTCATGATCGTCGCCCCGGCCACGGCCGACGTCCTCGCCAAGATGGCGAACGGAATCGCCGACGACCTCCTGACGTGCACCCTGCTCGCCACGCGGGCCCCCGTCCTCGTCGCCCCGGCCATGCACACGGCGATGTGGGAGCACCCCGCGACACGAGAGAACGTCGAGCGCTTGAGAGCCCGCGGCGTCGCGTTGGTAGGGCCCGCGATCGGCCGACTGGCCTCCGGCGGGACGGGGGTCGGCCGCTTCGCGCCCGTCGAGGACATCGTCGATGAAGCCCTCCGCCGGCTCGGCCGATGCGGCGACCTCGCGGGACGCCGCATCGTCGTCACAGCCGGCGGAACCCACGAGGCCATCGACCCCATCCGCTTCCTCGGCAACCGATCGAGCGGCAAGATGGGGTATGCGATCGCCGAGGCGGCGCGCGATCGAGGCGCCGACGTCATCCTCGTGTCGGGACCCGCCGCGCTGCGCACTCCAGGGGGGATGAGCTTTGTCCCCGTCACGACCGCCGCGGAGATGCTTAACGCCGTCCGCGACGCCGTCTCCAGCGCCGATGTCCTCGTCATGGCGGCCGCGGTCGCCGACTACACGCCGGCCGCTCCGACGGCGGCGAAACTGAAGAAGACCGACCCGAGCCTCCTCCTGCAGTTGAAACGCACAGCCGACGTCCTCGGATCGATCGGCGACGTCCCCGTGAAGGTCGGCTTCGCCGCCGAGACCGAGGACTTGATCGACAACGCGCGCGCCAAGCTCCGGCAGAAGAACCTCGACCTCGTCGTGGCGAACCTCGTCGGAGGCGCGAACGCCCCGTTCGGCTCCGACGAGAACGAAGTCGCCCTGGTGGACGCAAACGGAGCGGAGGAGCTTCCGCGCGCCGCGAAGCGGGCGATCGCGGAGCGGATCCTCGACCGCGTTGCCGCACTCCTCGCGAAGCCTCGGTAGGAAACCCATGAAACCCGCAGATCGGCCGCGCCTCGGGTTCATCGGAGCGGGTGTCGTCGGAACCGTCTTGGCCGGCGCGTTCGCCGGCGCGGGCTACCCCGTCGCCGCCATCCACAGCCGGAACGCGGAGCGTCAGGCCGCCGCCGCGCGTGGCGCGCGCGCCCGCGCCGTCCCGGCGGCGCAGGACGTTGTGGCTCTCGCCGACGTGGTCTTCCTCACCGTCCCGGACGACGCGATCGTCGCCACTGCAGCAGGAGTCCGCTGGAGCCGAAGCAAGGCCGTGGTCCACTGCAACGGCGCTGCGTCGCTCGACCTGCTCGCCGGCCCTCGGTCGCAAGGGGCCGCCGTCGGCGCGTTCCACCCGCTCCAGTCGTTCGCCGCCGAGGAACAGGCGCGAAGGAACCTCCCCGGGAGCGCCATCACGATCGACGCGTCGACCGAAGCCCTCCTGGCGGAGCTCGAGGCGATGGTCGTCGCCCTCGGCGGCCGCCCGCTCGCGCTGCACGGCGACCGCGCCGTCTACCACCTGAGCGCCGTCATCGCCTCGAACTACCTGGTCACGCTTCTCGATCTCGCCGCCGGACTGTGGGGCGAGCTCGGCCTCTCCAAGGAGGAAGGTCTTCGCGCGCTGCTTCCCCTTGTGCGCGGAACCGTCGAGAACCTCGACCGCGTCGGTCTGCCTGCCGCGCTGACCGGGCCGATCGCCCGCGGCGACATCGGAACGATCCAGCGCCATCTCGAGGTGCTCGACCGCGTTGCGCCCGAGGCACGGACGATGTACAAGGAACTCGCGCGCCGAACCATCCCGATCGCGCTCGCCAAGGGCCGGATCGGCGCAGCCACCGCACGACGCCTGGCGGGCAGCCTCGGCGACGAACAGGGAGATGACGACGCATGCGGGTGACGACGGCCGACATTCGAGGCTACAAGGAGCGACGCGAGCGTTTCGCCTGCCTGACCGCGTACGACGTCGTGACGGCCCGAATCGCCGACGCGGTCGGAATCCCTCTCCTGCTCGTCGGGGACAGCCTCGGAATGGTCGTCCTCGGGTACGAGAACACGATCCCGGTCACCCTCGACGACATCCTTCACCACACCCGTGCCGTCGTGCGGGGCACAACCCGCGCCCTCGTCGTCGCCGACCTGCCGTTCATGACCTACCATCGATCGACCGCGCAGGCCATCGAGAGCGCCGGTCGATGCATGCAGGAGGGCGGCGCCCAGGCGGTGAAGCTGGAGGGAGGGCGGGCGACCGCTGGCACGGTCGCCCGCCTGACCGCCATCGGCATCCCCGTCATGGGTCACGTCGGCCTAACGCCCCAGTCCGTCCATCAGCTCGGCGGCTTCAAAGTCCAGGGCAAGACGGGCGAACGCGCGCGGGCGCTGATCCAGGACGCGCTCGCCCTCCAAGACGCGGGCGCCTTCTCCATCGTCCTCGAGTGCGTCCCGGCCGAGATCGCGCGGCGCGTCACGGAGCGGCTGGTCGTGCCCAGCATCGGCATCGGCGCCGGCCCCCACTGCGACGCCGAGATCCAGGTCGTCAGCGACATCCTCGGCTGGGTCCCGGACTTCGTTCCGAAGCACACGAAGCCGTACGCTCACCTCGCCGACGCTGCGCGCGACGCCGTGATCCGCTACCGCGACGAGGTGCTCGCGCGCAGCTTCCCGGGCGCCGCGCAGAGCTTCTCCGTCTCGGAGGAGGTTCTTCGAGAGCTCGACGACGCCCTCTCGAACCTGTCATGAGGCTCGCTCGCTCCATCTCGGAACTCCGCGCCCTGCGCACAGACCTCCCCGAGCCCGTCGGCTTCGTGCCGACCATGGGGTTCCTCCATGAAGGCCACCTCTCCCTGGCTCGCCGCGCCCACAAGGAGTGCGCGGCGGCGGTTGCGAGCATCTTTGTCAACCCGACGCAGTTCTCCCCGACCGAGGACCTCGCCGCGTACCCACGCGATCTCGACCGGGACCTCGCGATGCTCGAGTCGGCTGGAACCGACGTCGTCTTCGCTCCCACCTCCGACGCCGAGGTGTACCCACCTGGGTATGCGACATGGGTCACGGTCGGCGGGATCACCGAGCGGCTCGAGGGAGCCTCCCGACCGACCCACTTCCGAGGAGTGGCCACCATCGTCGCCAAGCTCTTCCTGCTCGTCCGACCCCAGCGCGCCTACTTCGGACAGAAGGACGCTCAGCAGGCCCTTGTCATCGACCGGCTCATTGCGGACCTCAACTTCCCGATCGAGCTTGTCGTGGCCCCGACCGTCCGCGAGCCGGACGGGCTGGCGATGAGCAGCCGCAACACGTACCTCTCGCCCGTCGAGCGCCGAGCCGCCCCCGCGCTGCGCCGAGCCCTCGACCTCGCGGAATCCCTCTGGCAGGACGGCGAGCGGAGCGGTGCGGAGATCCGGTCCCGGTTGACCGCCCTTCTTCGGGCGGACCCGCTCGCTCGCGTCGACTACGTGAGCGTCGCCGACCCGGACACGCTCGAGGAGCTTGAGACGGTCGGCCCTCGCGCGCTCGTCTCGCTGGCCGTTCGGATCGGGAAGACTCGCCTCATCGACAACACCGTGCTTCCGCCGGGCTCGCCGCTTCTCGAGAGGAGGACCTCGTGCTCCTGACCTATGACGTCGGCAACACCAACATCGTCGTCGGGCTCTTTGACGGCCAGCGTCTCGTCGGACGCTGGCGCTTCACAACCGACCGAAACCGCACCGGCGACGAGTTGCGGTTCGAGCTCCGCAGCCTCCTCGCCGAGGCCGACGTCCCCTCGGAGGCGATCGAGGGGGTGGCCGTCGCGTCGGTCGTTCCCGCCCTGAACCCGCCCCTCCGAACCGGGCTCGAGACGCTGGTTCGCGGCCCCGTGCTGTGGGTCAGCCCGCAGACGTCGCCGATCCGCCTCGAGGTCGACGAGCCGTGGTCGGTCGGCGCGGACCGGATCGTCGACTGCGTCGCCGGCTACGAGATCTACGGCGGACCGCTGCTCATCGTCGACTTCGGCACGGCGGCCACGTTCAACGTCGTCTCTCGCCAAGGGGCTCTCGTCGGAGGCGCCATCGCGCCCGAGATGCGGGTGGCCGCCCAAGCCCTCGTCGAGAAGACCGCCCAGCTGTTTTCCGTCTCCCTGGACGTGCCCCGCACCGTGATCGGCAAGACCACGGCAGACAACATCCGCGCCGGCGTCGTCCTTGGTTTCCTCGACCTGACCGAAGGATTGATTCGGCGGTTCCGCGCCGAGTGCGGCCGCGACCTGCGCGTGGTCGCCACGGGTGGAAAGGGAGAGCTCTACCACCGCGAGATCGAAGCCATCGAACTCTATGACCCCGACCTCACGTTGAAAGGACTCGAGATCTGCTGGCGGCGCTCCGGAACCCGGGCGTAGCGCGCGGGAAAGAACATCGGGCAACGCCTACCACGTTCGTTGCCCGATGACCCGGGCACTTCCCAGACCTTCCCCCGGGCAAACCCACTCTAGACCAAACGGCCGTCGGGTGTCAAGCGGTCGCATTGCCTCACGAAAAAGGTACTCGAAACGGGATCGTTGCCTCAGATAGGGGACTGCCCGAAGCGAGGCCGTTGCTGTACTCAGTTGGGTTCAGGCACAAGGAAGAGTCCCGACTCGTCGACGGCCCGGAGTCGCTCCGATCCCCAGCAGCTCTGTGATGCACTCCACCGGTGCCCTATCGCCAAGAACTGGAATGAGGTGGCGTTTCTCGGTCGTACTCCTCCCACCACGCCGCGGTCTCGGCGCGCACCTCGGTCAAGCCATCAAACCGGTACACGCCGAGGCATTCGCACCCAACCCGCTGCTGGAACTGTCGAGGATCGCGTTCTCCCCCGGCCGGCCCGGGCGACAGGGTCAAGCTGAATGCCGCGGTCGTGCACCCGCCGGTCGACGTGGCAGCAGGCGACGCCGTCAGCCCATCCATCGCGACCGCTTCCGGCCGCCGATAGACGCTCGTCGCCTCGCTCAGCTGCCTCTCTGACCGTGCGTGCCTCGCTCCTCCCCACGGTGCGTGTGCCAGCACGGAGATACACCTAGTTCGAGACCAGGTCACCCAAGCCCTCGTGGTCACGGCAGGTCAAGTCGGAATACCCCCTCTCCTTCGGTCGCGGCGTAGAGGGTTTTCCCATCGGAGGAGATCGCCAGACCCTTGACAGCTCGGGTTCGGAGGCCACCATTGGGCCACGTCCGTCAAGGTGGTGTATCGCCTCGACTCGGTGAGCGGTCACGCCACGAGCTGCGCGACCAACGCGGGTTCCTCCTTTGTCGGTGTACTTGAGGTCCGACGCGCTGTCGCCTGAGCCAG
>JAQTNX010000087.1 GCA_028713635.1 Candidatus Bipolaricaulis sp. | reverse complement strand
GGCGCTCAACCACTACAACCCGGTTCTCGGACGGAGGACGCTGCGCCGCGGCGATCTGCTCCTGTTCGATTTCGGGGCTTGTGTGGCCGGCTACCGGTCCGACATCACGAGAACGTTGTCTGTGGGCAAGCCCTCCAGCCAAGCTCAGGCGATCTACGACACCGTGCTGCAGGCAAACCTGGCCGCGATCGCGGTCGCTCGCGCGGGCGCCACGGGAGTCGAGGTTGACGCCGCGGCCCGCGATCTGATCAAGAAGGCCGGATACGGAGATCGCTTCGGGCACGGGCTGGGCCACGGGATCGGGCTCGAGATCCACGAGCGGCCCGCGCTTTCCCCGCAGAGCAAAGACACGCTGGCCGTGGGAATGGTCGCAACGATCGAGCCGGGGATCTACCTCCCGGGAGTCGGCGGCGTCCGAATCGAAGACGACGTGGTGATCACCGACGCAGGCTGCGAGGTGATCACCTCGTTCCCGAAGGACCGACTGATCCAGGTGGGCACGTGAAGAAGCGCGCCGCGCACCTCAGGCTGGTCGGCATGCTGTTCTGCGGCCTGCTCTCGGGCTGCTCGCTCCTCTCGTCCGCGCCCGTGGCCGACTTCGATGTCTCCCCCGTCGTCCTGTACGCGGGGGAGGCCGTGACGCTCGACGCGTCGGCCTCGTCGGGGGAGATCGTTGACTACGCCTGGATCCTCGGGAGCGGAGTTGCAGAGTCCGGAAAGCAGGTCACGACAAGCTTCGCGGCGCCCGGGGTGTACCCGATCGACCTCACGGTGACGGACGGGGAGGGGCGAAGCGATACGGCCTCCCGAGATTTGACTGTCTATGCGCGGGCCGGGACGCGCCTCTTCGCGGAGGACTTCTCTGACGGCCTCGCTGCGTTGGGGCGGTGGGCCTTGGATCCGACGTCGGCGGTCGGAGAGGAGGGTGGGATGGACTACCTAGCGTCGGACGGCGTGGGCTACTGCCTCTACATCCACAGCGCCACCGATCGGCTGCATCGCCGCGGCGCTGCCGTCGCCGTTCCGCCGCTTCGCGTCGGCCAGAAGCTCGTGTTCTCGTTCGACGTGATGACGACCAAGAGCCACGCGGGGTACGGATTCGTCATCGCGCCCGGCCGCTCTCGGTTCGATCTGCCCGCCGCGGGTCTGCCGTACTTCGTCTACTCGGGTACGTCGAACGGAGCCACGATCCACGAGCCGCTCGGAGATGGCTCCGACGCGATTCTCCCAGTGCCTTTCAGGCCTGGGGTGTACGAGTGGCACACGTACGTCTTCTCCTACTCGGCCGGCGCGTGCACGTTGGCTGTCGACGGCGAGGTTCGCTACACGGGGGACGTCGGGATCGATCTATCGACGGGTGGGTCGTGGTGGATCATCGTTGGGGACGAGAGCGAGGCGGATGCCTGCTCGACCTACTACGGCGCGATGCGTGCGGCGGTGGAGGAATAGGGTCGCCCGGCCCGTGAACGGGAGGCGACCGTCGGGTACCGTCTTCGCACCATGGTGATCGTCAAGGGGAACCTCTCGTATGAAGCGTTCCTCGTGGACGTCGACGGTGTCCTGACGCGGGGTTCGCAGCCCCTTGCCGGGGCCGTGGAAGGGCTCAAGGCGCTCCAAGCGCGAGGCCGCGTCGTGCTCCTGACGAACAATTCGACGCGATCGAGGGGCCAGCTTTCGACCCACCTCACGGCTCTCGGCTTCCCGGTCTCCGCGGCGGACGTCTTCGCGACGTCCTACCTTGCCGCCCGCTACCTTCGCGACGTCTGCGGCTCGGCACGGGTCTGGGTTCTCGGCGAAGACGGCCTGCGCACCGAGCTGGCGGAAGCGGGGCATCGCCTTGCGGAGCGGCCCACGGACGCCGACTGGGTCGTTGTGGGGATGGATCGCGGGTTCGACTACGCAAGGCTTTCCCTGACGTTGCAGGCACTGCTGTCCGGGGCGCGCCTCCTCGTCACCAACGAGGACGCCACGTTCCCGACGACGGAAGGCCTCGTCCCCGGAGCCGGGGCCATCGCCGGCGCCCTGCGCGGGATGGGATACTCACCGAACGCGGTGATCGGAAAGCCGTCGGCGCTCGCGTTCGCAATCGCTCTCCAGGAGCTTGGGACGCCAAAGGAGCGCGTGCTGGTCATCGGCGACCGTCTCGAGACGGACATCGCGGGCGGGTGTGCCGCGGGGATGGACACGGTTCTGGTTCTCTCCGGAGTCAGCCGTGAGTCCGATCTCGCCGACTCGAGCGTGAGGCCAACCTGGGTGGCCGCCGACCTCGGCTCGGTGGCGGTCGAGGCATGGAGGCGAGTCGCGTCCGCCGAGTGCGCCCCGCGGAGTGAAAGCCGTTAGGATGGACGTGCGAGGTGATCGCGATGGGTGAGATGGCGGTCCGGGTGGCGAACCTCCAGAAGAGCTACGGCGAAATCCGTGCCGTGGATCGGATTTCGTTCGCCGTCCCGGTCGCACGCGTCTTCACGCTCCTCGGCCCGAACGGCGCCGGCAAGACGACGACACTCGAGATCCTCGAGGGGATTCGCGACGCAGATCAGGGGGAGATCGAAGTCTTCGGGAAGCGCGTTCGGCGGATCGACCGAGCCGCCAAGGAGCGAATGGGGGTCCTGCTCCAGGAAGGGAACTTCGAGCCGTACCTGCGCGTGAAGGAGGTTCTCCGCCTGTTCTCGGCGTTCTTCCGCTCGCCGCGGAGTCTGAGCGATGTCCTGCGCGAAGTCTCGCTCGAGGAGAAGGAGAACGCCTTCGTCAAGACGCTCTCCGGCGGGCAGCGCCAGCGCCTCGCCCTGGGTGTGGCGCTCATCAACAACCCCGACCTCGTCTTTCTCGACGAGCCCACGACGGGCCTCGACCCGCAGGCTCGGCGGAACATCTGGTCTCTCGTGACCGGCCTGACCGAGTCCGGCAAGACGGTGATCCTGACGACCCACTACATGGAGGAAGCCGAGGCCCTGTCCAACGTGGTGTGCATCATGGACCACGGGCGGATCATCGCGGAGGGGTCGCCGCGGGAGCTCGCAGCCCAACTGGGGCGTGAAACGCTGATTGAGTTCGTCGCCCCGCCTGGGAGGGAGCCCTCCCGGGAGTCGCTTGGCCCGACCTGCAAGGCCGTCCACAGGGATGGAGACCTCGTCGTGGTCGAGACCGAGGATCTCGTGGCCACTCTGGCGCGGCTTCTCGCCTGGTCGGGAACGGCGGAGAGCGCGCTCGCGGGGATGACAGTGCGTCAGCCCAACCTCGAAGACGTCTTCTTGTCTATGACCGGTCGGAGGCTTCGCGAATGAGCGCCACCCTCGCGATCGCGCGAGCTCAGGTCGCGGTCACCCTGCGCGAGCGGATCACGCTTTTCTGGTTCCTCGTGTTTCCGCTCTTCCTGCTCGCGCTGATGACGCTCATCTTCTCGAACGTCGGCGAAGACGGCGGGGACATGACGTTCGAGATCACCCTCGTCAACCTCGATCGCCCGTCGCCGGGAAGCGCCGACTTCAGCGCCGGGATCGTAGAGGCTCTCCGTCACCTGGGTGAGGCGCGCGCGGGCGGCGAGGATCCGCTGTTCGCGCTCCACGTCCCCGGGGAAGGCGTGGAGCCGCACGCGTACCTCGATGAGGAACTCGCGGCTCTGCGCGTGGGGACGCGCGCCGCGGTGGTTGTGATCCCACAAGGATTCAGCGAGAACGCGGCCCGGGCCGCCTTCTCCTCAAGGGAGACGGTCTCGTCGAAGCTCTCGATCCACACGAGCGGGGGTCGGACGTCGTCCGACCTCGCGGCATCGATTCTCGACCAGGTCTTTGCGACCGTCGACCGCGAGATCCTGACTCGGCTCGGGCTGTTCGACGCCAGCCGCTCGGTGGTCCTCGCGCGTCGCGAGATCGGCACGCAGGGCAGGGAGTTCCGCTACGTCGACTTCCTTCTACCGGGAGTCGTCCTCATGGGATTCCTGACCGCAGGGCTGTTCAGCGTCCCCGGGACCATCCTGTTCGGGCGCGAGCAGAGGATTCTGCGGACGTACTGGGTCACCCCGCTTGACGTGCCTCGCTACTTCGCGGGGTTCGCGCTCGGCCACGCAGCGCTGTGCGCGCTGCAGTTTGGCTGTGTGAGCCTCCTCGGGCGGTTCGCCTTCGGCGCACGCGTCGATCTGCTGCAGCCGGTGCCTCTTCTCTACCTTGTCCTCGCCGCAGCGACGTCCCTCGCGATCGGGTTCCTCATCGCCGCCGTCGCCCGCACGGGGAACGCGGGGATGGCGATTGCGAACATCATCAACATGCCGATGATGTTTCTCGGGGGTCTCTTCTTTCCGATCGGCGAGCTGCCTCCGGCGCTGCGCGCCGCAATGCTGGTCAACCCCGTGACCTACCTTGCCGACGGACTGCGGGCGTCCACGGGGGCCGAGGCGGGCGTCCTCCCACCCATCGCGACGGTCGCGGTCCCGCTCGCGTGGATCGCGCTATGCCTGGGCGTCGCGGTGTTCCGCCTTCGCCTGGATGAGAAGCGATGACCGAACTGCGCGCTCTTCTCGCGGCGGAGCTCAGGGTCTTCGCTCGTGACAAGGCCTCGCTCACGCTCACGTTCCTGTTTCCCCTCCTCTTCATCCTCATCTTCGGCTCGCTCATGGGAGGAATGGGATCCGCGGAGGGCCGTCGGCTGGGCCTTGTCGTCGCGGGAGAGGACGCCGAGACTCTTCGGTCGGTCGTCGCCCAGATCGGACAGCTGGAGACGACGGAGTACGTCGCACCCGCTGACCTGGACGCAGCGGTCACGGCGCGAGACGTCGACTTCGGCCTCGTTTGGGACGGGCGCACCTTGACGACCGTGGTCGATGTCCGGCGGTTCGAAGAAAACTCCGCCTACGAGGAGATAGCCCGCGGCATCGCCTCGCGCTTCAACCTGGCGATCCAGGGCCGAGAACCTCTCGTCGACGTGGAGAAGATCGTGGAAGGGTCCGGCGCGAACGCCAACTGGCTGACGCGGGTCTTGCCCGGAATCCTCGCGTTCTCCGTGCTCTCCGCGGGACTCTTCGCCGTCGCGGGGCATATCACGTCGATGAAGCAGCGCAGGCTCCTTGACCGCCTCGTCGTGACGCCGATGCATCCGGCGAACCTGGTCGCTGCAGTCGTCGTCTCTCGTCTCGGCGTGGTGTTCGCCTCCACGCTGATCACGCTCGCCGCTGCGAGCTTGGTCTTCCGTGTCGAGCTGCACGTGCACTGGGTCCGGTACGTCGCGTCCGTCGTCGCAGCGACCGTCGGATCGATGGGCCTGGGAACCGCGATCGCCCTCGTCGTGCGACAGCCGTCGAGCGCGGGAAGCCTGGCGAACGTCCTGTCGATGACCATGATGTTCGTGTCGGGAATCTACTTCCCCGTCGAGATCATGCCGGCCTTCCTGCGCGCGATCAGCGCCGCAATGCCGCTCCGCTACATGGCGGATGCCCTGCGCTATGCGACCGGCGTCATGGACATGTCTCCGGCGCGGTTCTGGGCGACGAACGCCGTGCTCCTCGGCCTCGGCGTCGCGCTTCTGCCGGTGCTGTCGCGCTACCTCGTCCGCGCGGAGCGGCGGTAGGCGGGTGCTCTCGTGGAGCCAACGCACGGCGGGTCCTATAATCGGCGCCAAGGAGGTGGGGCATGCGACTGTACAACACCCTGACCAAGAGCCTGGACGAGTTCGTTCCGTCCGACGGCAGCACCGTGGGGATGTACGTCTGTGGCCCCACGGTCTACGACCACCTGCACATCGGCAATGTGAGGCCGGTGCTGGTCTTCAATGCCTTACGACGGTATCTCGAGGCGTTCCACGGTTGGCGTGTGATCTACGTTCAGAACGTGACGGACGTCGACGACAAGCTGATCCACCGAGCGGCCGAGACGGGGCAGTCGGTCGAGGCGCTCGCAAAGACGTACACAGACGCGTACTTTGCCCTTCAAGACGCGCTGGGCGTCGAGCGCCCGTCGGCAAGCCCGCGAGCGACGGAGCACATCGCCGAAATGGTGAAGCTCATCGCCCGCATGGTCGAAAACGGAGCGGCCTACGTGCGTGACGGAGACGTCTACTTCCGCGTGTCCTCCGTTGAAGAGTACGGCCGTCTCTCGGGGAGAAGCCTTGACGAGCAGGAAGCCGGATCGCGCGTCGAGGTGTCCGACCGGAAGGAGAACGCGCTCGACTTCACGCTCTGGAAGGCGGCGAAGCCGGGCGAACCGGATTGGCCTTCGCCGTGGGGGCGCGGTCGGCCCGGCTGGCACACCGAGTGCGTCGTCATGTCGAGGAAGCACCTTGGGGAGCGTCTCGACATTCACGCCGGCGGGAATGACCTGATCTTCCCGCACCACGAGAACGAGATCGCCCAGGCTCGGGCGACGAGTGACAAGCCGTTCTTTCGCTTCTGGATGCACAACGGCATGCTGCACATGGGCGAGCACGAGATGCACAAGTCGCTCGGCAACTTCCGCTACGCCTACGAGATCCTGGAGAGCCACGAGGCCGAAACGGTCTGGTACTTCTACCTCTCTCGTCACTACCGCAAGCCGCTCGACTTCTCGGAAGAGGGCCTGGGAGCCGCCGCCGCCGCCGTGGCGCGCGTCCGACGGCTGTTGGACGATGTGGACTCCGAGCTGCGCGGCGACGACGGTCAGCCGGGGAAGGGCGGACGCGACTTTGCCGACCGCCTGTCGGCATTCCGCGATCGGTACATCGAGGCCATGGATGACGATTTCAACACGGTGGGCGGCCTCGGAGTCATCCAGGAGCTGGTGAACGAGATCAACCGGTTCCGCGCCGAAGCGGTGGACGAAGACCGCCGGGCCCTGCGCGAGGCCGCGGCGCTCGTGCGCGAACTCGGCCGTCCCCTCGGCCTCTTCCAGCGCCAGGCCGTCGCCGACCGCGGCTGCGAGGCGGAACTGATGGACCTCTTGATCGAGCTGCGCGGCGAACTGCGGCGCCGGAAGGAGTTCGCTCTCGGCGACCGGATCCGCGACCGCCTCGCGGAGATCGGTATCGTGCTCAAGGACTCCCCGCAGGGGACGATCTGGACGAAGAGCGCCCCCTAGCGAGGACGAAGAGGCTTGTCCGAGATCAGCGATTCGATGATCTCGCGTGCCTGGATGAGATCGGCTGCCTCGCGATACGACACGTCCGCGGGGATGAGAGCCCGCATCCACTCGGGCAGATGGACGAGAAGGATCTCTGCGATTCCCGCCCCGTGGGCGGCGAGTGCATCGAGGTGCGCGTCGCCGATCGCCAGCGCGTCACGGGGGCTGACTCCGAGACGGGCGAGGGGGAGAAGCAGTGCCTTGGGGTCCGGCTTCATTGCGCCGTCGTCGCGCGTCATCACGAGATCGAAGGGCATCGGATGCTTCCCGAGAACGGTCTGCGTGCTGGCTCGGGAGTTGTTCGTGACGAGGGCGCAGGGGATGCCGAGATTGTGTAGGGCCTCGAGGAGTTCGAAGGTCCCGGGGACGATGTCCCCTCGCTCCGCTCCCTCTCGCTCCGCCGCGTGGAGGATCGCGAGGCAGCGCGCCCGCTCGGCTTCCGGTGCACTCTCGAGCTGGACCATGATCGGACGCCCGTCGGGAACGAGCCCCATGGAGCGGCGAAGCTCGATCCAGTCGAGGTGCGAATCGAACACCGTTCCGTCCATGTCAAACAGGACCGCGCGGAGACGCATGCGGAGGCCTCGCGGCTCGGTGACTAGCGGACGTTGTTCACGTGGAGCTCGACCTGATCCGTGTAGCGAACCCCTTGCGCGTCCGTCAGAGTAAGCGTGACCCAAACCTCCTCGCCTCCCGGGAAGTACGTCGTCGGGGCGTAGTAGATCGGGTCGCCGGCGGTCGGATCGAGGAAGTAGCCCTTGGACGCCGACCACTCGAAGCGCATGGTTCGGCATACGGGCTGTGGGACGGACGCGTGCAGCTGGATGAACGAGCACTCATCGACGCAGAGCGGCGTGTTCCGGTTGATCTGCGGGCGAAGTCCGCAGGCCGGCTGGCAGGGGCCGGCTCCGGGGCACCCGACCCTGCAGGACGGCGCCGCCGGGCCGCAGGAGGGCGTACCGTAGGAGTTCAGGGCGCACGACGGAGCCCCGCAGGAAGGCGTGCGGCAAGCGGGCGCGCCGCACGGTTCGATGGGCGTTCCGCACCCACCGACGAGAGCTGGCGTCGGCGCAAGGACCACGCCCGACGACGCCGGCAGCGCTTGCGAGGCCATGCACGCCGGGCAATGTACGGAAGGCTCATAGCCTACAGGATATGCGGGAGGTGTCGCCGCAGGAGCCGAGAGCGCGAGGGTTGGCGAGGTCACAACCGGGGACGGAAGCGCTGCGGTCGACATCGGTTCCCAGTACGTCCCAGCCGCGGATGCCGTCGCCGGTGCCGGGGCCACGGGCTCCGCCACCGCGGTCCCGTCCGACGGTGCTCCCACGAGGAAGAGAAGGGCCAGGCCCGCGACAAGCGCCCCGACCAACACCGCAATCAGCGTCGTGTTATCCACGTGCACCTCCCAGTTGCAGTCCTCTCCCCCCGACCTTCTTCGCCGGCTCCACGAGGCTACACTCCGAATCGCGCAAAGTCAATACCCATCTAGCGTAACGTACATCACAGAGCCGCGAACGCCGATGTCGCCTCGATCACGGTCCTATGCACCGTTCCCGTTCGACAGGGAACCTGCCGCTTCCTGCCAGAGCAGGCGCATCTCGTCGCTTGAGGAGAGCAGCGTGTCGAGCGGCCCGACCGCCTCGACTCGCCCGTCCTTCAGGAGGACGATGCGATCGGCTCGGCGGAGCGCGGGGCGTCGGTGCGAGACCACGAGCCACGTTCGGCCGGGAAGAGCGAAGGCCCGTTCCCATAGCGCGCGTTCCGTCTCGACATCGAGGGCGCTGGAGACGTCGTCGAGAACCATGAGATCGGATTGGCCGACGAACATCCGCGCGGTCGCCGCCCGCTTTCGCTGGCCACCAGAGAGCTTGACCCCGCGGGGGCCGACCATCGTGTCGAGTCCACTCTCCAGCCGCGTGACGTCATCCTCGAGCACC
>JAQTNX010000086.1 GCA_028713635.1 Candidatus Bipolaricaulis sp. | reverse complement strand
CCGAGGGGTCACGCCTTGCGTTGCCATGATGCCCTCCCTCCTTTTGTGATGTGGATTACAAACGGGCGCCTCGGGTGCCGAGACGCCCGCTCGTTCGCGTTGGAGGGTACGGCGCGGCGAGAACGGGGTCCAGAGAAACGGCCTTGTCGCACGAGCTTCGTAGGGCCGTCACCATCGCGCGTGTGCCGTGGCGCCCCTTGCATTCGAGCCCCCGGCAATCTAGGGTGAGATAGAGGTTTCCCGGGACCAGTCCCGCGGGACCCTGGAAGGGAGGTTGGCATGTTGCCGTTCAAGAAGATTCTCTGCCCGACGGACTTCAGCGAGCCCGCGTGCCGGGCGATCGTCGCGGCGGGCGAAGTCGCCGAGCACTTCAAAGCCGAACTCATCCTGATCCATGTCGTCGGCGTGATCCCGGTGCTCGAAAGCCCGACGGGGGCGCCGGGCTTCGACATCGCCACCTACCAGGCCGAGCTGATGAAGAGCGCGCAGCGCTCGCTCGACGAGCGGCGGGCGTTGCGGGTGCCCGCGTCGGTGCCGACGCGCACGATGGTCACGCTCGGCGACGCGGCGCATGAGATCGCTCGGGTCGCTGAGGAAGAGGGCGTCGATCTCATCGTGGTCGCGAGCCACGGCACGAGCGGCCGCCGCCTCCGGCTCTTCGGCTCCGTGGCGGAGAAGGTCGTCCGCATCGCGCGCTGCTCCGTCCTGACGATCCGCTGTTCTGATCCGACGGCCTGATCGTCGCGGCGGCGAGCGGTCACTGCTCCCCTCGCGGATCGGGAAGTGTGTCCTCCAAGCACCGGGAGCGGTGGTCACCTGCCCCAGGGGCCGGTGCGCTGACCGGCGGCCGCAAGGCCGATACGCTCTCCGCCATGAACAGACGTGGCTACATCACGATCGCGATCCTTGTCCTTGCGGCCGCTACGGCGGTCGCACTCGTTCTCGTGCTCCATCGCCCGTCTTCGGCCCCGGGTGGCCGCTCGTCGGCGAAGTACGTCATCGCGCTCGACGCCGGACATGGGGGCAAGGATCCGGGCGGTGTGGTCGGCGACCTCCTCGAGAAGAACGTGAACCTCGCCATCGTGAAGCGGGTCCAGGCCCAGATGGAGTCGGACCCCAAGATGAGGCCGTACGTGACGAGGACCGTCGACGTCTACATCCCACTTGAGGAGCGGATTCGGCGCGCCGAAGAGGCGAAGGCGTCGATCTACCTGACGATCCACGTGAACTCGTTCGACTTGCCCGAAGTGGTCGGGATGGAGACGTGGGTCGACTCGACCCGCAAGGATGCCGACCCAAGCTGGGTGCTCGCGTCGATGGTGCTTGAGAGCATCAGCGCGGCGACGGGTGGGCGGAACCGGGGCGTCCGATCGCAGGAGCTCTATCTTCAGCGGACGAAGATGCCGGCGATCGCCGTCGAGGTCGGGTACATCACGAACCCGAACGAGCGTGCGCTCCTCGCCGATCCGGTCTATCAGGACAAGATCGCGCTCGGGATCCTCAACGGCCTGCACAAGTTCATCGCCTACCTTGAAGAGGAGCAGGCGCCCGTGGGTCCCGCGTCGTCATCGGCCGCCAAGGCCACGTCGACGTCGAAGAAGCCCTAGGCTCGTTCGGCGGGGACTGCGGCGGGAAGGAAGCGGCTGCGGCCTAGCGCGGATTCCAGACGAGGTCTGGAATCCGGCGTAGCACCATGCGACGGAACTGGTACTGCGGGTAGCCGACCACCAGGCACACCTGAGGCACCCGGCCTTCGGGGAGCGACGCCGCACGGCGCAGCTTGCGGCTTCGCGCGAGCGGGAGCTGGAAGAGGCCGATCTGGCAGGTCGCCAGCCCGTGGCGCTCCGCAGCGAGCATCAGGTTGTACGTGGCGTAGATCGCGTCGTCTCGGCTGAAGGGGTTCCGCGTCTTCGTGTGGCCGATCAGGAGCACCGGGGCGCGGTAGAAGATCGGGTCTGCGCCTTCCTGCGCGCGATCGGCAAGGGATTGGGCGCCGGCGAGGCCTCGCCACGCAGCCTGAGCGTTCTCCCGACCCAGGACGAGGTGGAGGATGAGGCGAACGAGCGGATTGCGCGCCAGCCGCGCCACGCGGAGAAGCGTCCGCACGGTCGCCTCCGACAGCTCGGCGATGCGGGTTCGATCGTCGATCGCAATCCAGTCGATGCCTTGGTTGTTGCTCGCGGTGGGCGCCCAGCGGCCGATGCTGACGAGCTCGCGGACGACCTCGCGCGACACGTCCCGGTCGGAGAAGGTCCGATTCGACCGGCGCGAGCGGAACAGGTTGACGAGATCGTCGATCGGGGGCAGGTGGCGTTCGTCGATCGGCGGGCACTTGTCGAGCGGGAAGTCGTCGTGGTCAATCGCGTCGACGGGACAGACCGACACGCACTGTCCGCAACCCCAACAGGCCTCCGGACGGACTGCGACGGACGCGCGGCTTCCGAGCTCGTACACGTGCGCGCTCGCGCACACGTTCGCGCACGCGCCGCACAGGATGCATGCCTTGTCGTCGACGGTGATCTTGCTCATTCGGTCTTCCTGACCTCGCCCCCACTGTAGCCGCCGCTCCGTGCGGCGTGCGTGACGCCGCTCGCGTAGGGATGGGACGAAGGGACGCTCCCCGGGGGTCCCCTGTCCTCCTTTGCGCGGCGGGACCGAGTAGCGTAAAGGTATGGACCAGGACGACTTCGTCGATCGGCTCTTGTCGCAGGCCTCGCTTGACGCCGTCGACTTCGCGAGCGACGTGGAGCGCATCCTCGCGGAAGAGGTCATGTTCCTGCGGCACGAACTGGAGACCTGCCGGCGCGAGGCCGTCGTCGGGTCGCACACGGTGATCGCGGGGCTGTACGCGCGAATCGCCGACAAGGACGCCCGCATCGCATCGCTCGAGGAACAGGTCGCCTTCCTGCGCAGCCGGTTCTCGGCCTAGCCGGGTTGAAAGCCCGCGCGGCGTAACGTAGCGTTTCCGTCGATATGGCAAGTCTGGACGTGTTGCATCACCTAGCGCGAGTCCAGGAGGAACGCGCGGACCTCGAACAGCAGCTTTCGGACCCCAGCGCGTACACGCGCCCGGACTACCGCGAGATCTCCCAGCGCTACGCGCGGCTGGGCGAGATCATCCAGGCGGGGACGCAGTGGCAGAAGCTCCAGACGTCGATCCAGGAGATGGAGGAGCTGCGCGACTCCGACGAGGAGCTGCGGGCCGAGCTCGATCAGGCGATCGCGGACGATCGCGTCCGGCTCGAGGAGCTTGCGGTGGGGTTCCGCCGCCTGCTCGTACCGCCCGATCCGGACGATGCGAAGAACGCAATCGTCGAGATCCGCGCCGGCACGGGGGGCGACGAGTCGAGTCTGTTCGCCGCCGACCTGTTCCGGATGTACGCGCGGTACGCGGAGAAGATGCGGATGACGGCGTCGCTGCTCGACAGCCATCCGACGGCGCTCGGCGGCTTCAAGCAGTTGACGTTTTCCGTCGAAGGGAAGAACGCCTACGGGCTCCTGCGCTACGAGTCGGGGGTCCACCGCGTGCAGCGGGTGCCGGAGACGGAGGCGCAGGGCCGCATCCACACCTCGACGGCGAGCGTTGTGGTGCTTCCCGAAACGGAGGAAGTTGAGCTGGAGATCGACCCGAACGACTTGCGGATCGACACCTTCCGCTCGACGGGGCCCGGAGGGCAGAGCGTCAACACAACCGACTCGGCGGTCCGGATTACCCACATCCCGACGGGCCTCGTCGTGAGCTGCCAGGACGAGAAGTCCCAGATGAAGAACCGCGCCCAGGCGATGCGCGTTCTGCGCGCCCGGCTTCACGACAAGTTCGAGCAGGAGAAGCACGACAAGCTGACGGCCACCCGGCGCAGCTTCATCGGAACCGGCGACCGGAGCGAGAAGATCCGCACGTACAATTATCCGCAGAGCCGGCTGACGGACCACAGGATCGGCCTCAGCCTGTACGACCTGCCGAGCGTCATGGAGGGGAACCTCGACACGCTCATCGATGCTCTGCGGTCCCACGCGGCGGACGAGGGATCCGAAGGTTGATGTCACCGTTCCAGTCTGCGCTTTCCGCACCGCGATGCTTGACAGCGCGGAAGGCGACCGATACCATTGCCGCGCTTCTCGAGGGTCTGTAGCTCAGCTGGTTAGAGCGCTCGCCTGATAAGCGGGAGGTCCCTGGTTCGAGTCCAGGCAGGCCCATTGAGTTCCGTTCCGTAGGGCCCCTGCGAGACAGGCCTAGCTAGATGACCTTCTGAGACTGGTCCGTCCCGCCTCCGCAGCGTTCCTGAGCCAGGCCCAGCCAGGCCTCTGTGTCAACGCCAGTCCAGAATGGCTCTGTAGCGCGTCGCGGTCAAGGGAGAATGTCAGGGTGTAGGCGAGTGTAGTGCCAAGCGATTCTGTCAGTCCGAGGTTCTTGGTTCAAGCGTGACAGATGGATCAAGCCTCCGAACGTACTTCCGCACCGTGTTCCGTGACATGCTAAGCTCGCGTGCGATGGCGCGATGCGGGAGGCCGTTGGCATGTGCGGCCTGGAGGGCGTGCCACGACTTCCGTTGCCGCCGCAGGTCGCGCGGCACGTCGCTCCGGTCTGGGTCTGGTGCACACTCGGCATCGCTCGCCTCCTGCCTCTGCACCATGGCGGTCATGCCCTTGAGACGCGCAGCGAGGGCCGCGCTGCTCCGCCCAGGGTGACAGGTGGCCTCGATCACGCGACCGTTTCGCGTCACGACGATCGCTCCGTCAAGTCGTTCCTGCACCTCGCGACCTTCGCACTCGCGACGCTCTGACCGAGGCTCCTCGGATCGAGCTGCAGCAGCTGGCAGCGGAATCTGATCGTGTGGTCACGCCCTACGACACGAAGGCGCCGCACGCTGAGAATCCCCTCAAGACCCAGCTCGGCCGGAACCGGGCGGTAGGCTGCTCCCGTGCAACGGGACGCCACTGCGAAACGCCGATTGTGTCGCGGGAGGTACTCCAACAGAACGCGATTGACGTCGGCGAGGTTCTTGGCTCCCGCGAGGCGGAGCTCCACAGCCAATCGGTCCTGCAGCGCGCCACCGATCCGCTCGACTCGCCCCTTGGCCTGTGGGCTGCGGGGAATCACGTGACCAATGCCTAGTTCCCGTAGGGCACGCCCGAATCAGTCTCTCCCTTCGGGCCACCCGGCGGCCAGAGGATCGTGCCGCGATCGCTGTATACAGCCGAAGGTATTCCCCTTGTGCGGAGGATGCGGTCGAGCAGTCGGAGGTAGCCAAGCAGATCCTCCTGTCGGCCGAACAGCGCATAGGGAACCGTCCCTGTGGCGCCGTCGACAGCTAGTGTCGCGTCTGCAAAGTCGCTGAGCGGACGATGATGTCGACAGGCTCAGCCCAATGGCGGAATCGCTTCAGGTTCTTCCGCGCAGCCATTGGCGGGACGCGACACTGGGAAGAGGCAGAAGGGCGGATGCTCATTGCCGAGCCAGTGATGCTGGCTCCCGTCAATCTGCAAGAGCATTCCCTCCTGTGGGAGGCGCTCTCGTCGCAGGCGGCAGCACGGCCGATGCTTCCGAGCGCGCCACAGCTCGCCGGCGATGAGCACGTTTCTCACTGTGCTGCAACTGACATGGATCTCCTCACGCTCAGCGAGGAACTCCGTCAGGTGAGTGTAGTTTGTGTCAGCGTATCGTTCGCCAGCAAGGGTGACGATCCGGTGCCGTATCTCCGCCGGCACGGCGTGCACGGATCGTCGGCCGGGGTTGCCGTGGACGAGGCCTACGATTCCCTCCGGTCGCAGCGCCGCGAGCAGCCTCCACACCTGTCCCTCGCTCAGGCTTAGGATTTCGGCCGCCTCCGCAACAGAGGCTTCTCGCCTCAGGACTCGACTCAGCACATCAACCCGCGTCTGTTCTCGCGGTCTCAACGTCAGTCCTTGCGCGGGACGGACATTCTCGCTTGACGGTCCCCCTCTGACGGAATCGCTTAACAACAACACGCTACAGGGTCAGTTCTACACCGGCGATGACAACGGGGAGCTGACCAACGCTCCTGCCTTCTCCGGCATCTTGCCCGAGGTAGGGACTCAGCCGAATCCTCCGACCAGTCCCTGGGGAGCAGGCCAAGGCCACTTCCCGACTCTGGCAGTCACCTTGGATGGCTCTTCGAGGAGTCGTTCAGGGTGACCATCAGCACGGGCGCCCGGGCTCCTTGTACAGGATCTCTCTTCGCCCAAGGATGTCGGGTCTGTAGACTTCTTCATCCCATCTCTCTTGCGTGACCTCTCCAATGGCGACGGACACAACCTCCTCGCTACACCCCAGTACTTCCACGACATCTTTGGTGATCGCGGCCGCTAGGCGCTTCTTTTTGTCCTCAGTCCTTCCAGGGTACATCTTGACGATGATATGCGGCATCTGCTTCCTCCTCGGCAAGGCACACACGCGACATCCTGCCTGCTATTCGCTCGGCACATGCCACCACTTGAGCGGAGAGCCGGAAACAAGCCAGGCACCCCACACTCGCCTCCGTCGGGTTCCTTGCGTATTGGCTGGTGCCTGTTGCAGCCGGCGCCCCACGGTGTATGTTCGTAGTATGGAGCGCCTTGTCGCTCGGTTCAGCCAGGCACGCATCCCGCCCTCCGCCAATGGGAGCAAGACCAACGTTCTCCCAGGATCTGCTCTTCATCTCGCGCATTGGGTGGACTAGGGGCGCGGCAGCGATCCGCATCCTGGTCGTACCTTGATACCACAGGAGATACAGGCGCAGAGCGGTGAAGCTCTGTTTCCGTATCATCGTCGCCACCTCCCGATTCCTGACCCGCGAGGCAGGATGCCGAAAAGGCCTAGCACGTCACGAACCCGATCTGTGGATCACCCACGTTCTTGGTGAACTCCACATCTGAGAAGAGGGCGGGGACGCCTCCTGTGTGAACAAACACCACGCTGTCTCCCTTTCCGAATCGCTTCGCTTGCGCAAGGGCCATGAGACCGGCCATTCCCTTCCCGGTGTAGACTTGGTCAAGAAGGATTCCTTCAAGTCGTGCCGTTTGGATCACAGCGTAGGAGCTTTCGCGCGATGGTACTGGATAGCCCTCTCCAGAGTGATCATGGAGTTCGACGTCCTTCGCACTGACCCTTGTGTCGAGCCCAAGCAGGATGGCCGTTTGGTTCGCGATATCCACCACCCGTTCGGTCAGAGCCTCAAGGCTTCGCAAGGCGGACATGTCGATTCCTATGACCCGCGAACGCGGCGAAAGGACCTTCATCCCAAGCACCAGTCCAGCATACGTGTTGCCCGAACCGGCACTGACGACCACGTAGTCAGCACGTCGGCCAATGGATCCGAGCTGGCTCACGATCTCGACAGCAGCTTGCACGTAGCCGGCACAGCCTGACGGACAGAATCCGGCCCCAGGAACCACGAACGGTCGCTTCCCCTCCGCGCGCTTCTCGTCTGCTATTGCTGCAATCGCATCTGTGACTAGGGTTGGATTTGCCGCGTTCTTGCGCATGAACTCCAGGGTCGGCTCGTTGATCAGCCGGATCTCCGCTCCAAGAAGATGGGCAAGCCGGATATTGCCTTGGATCTCGTCTGGCTTCTGCCCTATCAGGACGACCAGCGGAGCCATGCCCAGCTTCCTCGCTGCGGCTGCCGTCAAGCGGGTGTGGTTTGAGCCCAGTGATCCGGACGTTATCACGAGGTCGCTGTTGGTGGCGATTGCCTCAGGCATGATGAACTCGAGCTTCCTGACCTTGTTGCCTCCCAAGGCCAGGCCGGTCTCATCGTCGCGCTTGAAGTACACCGTCGGTCCCCCAAGCTCTCTAGACAAGTTCGGAGCCTCATGAAGCGGAGTGGGAAAGTTGCCTAGTGAGATTCGTGGAAGCCGTGTCAAGTTGCCTAGCATTGTGCCTCCCTACAGAAGTGCGTTGACTCGCACGCGACGTAGCGCCGATGAATCCCGGCGGCGTGCGGCTCTTGCGTACCGACTCCTCTATGCAGCATGCGCGCATCACATCCTTAGCCGAGGGTCCAAGACATCGCGGAGGCCGTCCCCGAGTAGGTTCAGGCCAAGCACGGCCAGCACTATCGCGAGTCCGGGGAAGATCGTCACCCAGGGCGCAGAACGTAGGTACAGCCTACCTCCAGCCAGCATCGCGCCCCATTCCGGAGAGGGTGGCTGTACGCCAAGGCCGAGGAAACTAAGGCTCGATGCGATCAGCACGGCATTGGCTATCAGAAGGCTCGACTGAACAATCATGGGGGGAATTGCGTTTGGCAGGAGATGACGCGTCATGATGTCTCGGTGGCTGCATCCAAATGCCCGAGCTGCCTCGATGTACGCCTCCTGTTTCACGGATAGGACTGCTCCGCGTACAACCCTTGCGTAGACGGGAACGGCGAAAACAGCGATTGCCATGACGACGCTTGTGACGCCTGGACCAAGAACAGAGATGATCAGCATCGCCAGCAACAACGATGGAAAAGCGAGGCCGATGTCCATGGCGCGCATCAGTAGCAGGTCGAGAACTCCGCCAAAGTAGCCTGAGATAAGTCCGAGACCGATGCCGATCGCTCCCCCGATGCACACGCCCGCAAGTGCTATGAGCATTGTGAGCCGCGCGCCATAGAGGACGCGCGACAGAACATCCCTACCCATCGCATCAGTCCCGAAGACGTGTTTGAGACTTGGCGGTTGCAGACGGGACTTGAGCACCATCTCAGTCGGATGGAACGGAGCGACGAGCGGAGCGGCAGTCGCCATGATAGCCACGACGCAGAGCAGGATCAGACCTGCCACGGCAGGACCGTTCCTCGTCAACCTATGCCAAGAGGTCCCTTTCTTCACCTGCCCCTCCTCAGTAGACGATTCTTGGGTCGATGACGGAGTAGAGGACGTCCACGGTCAGATTGACCGTTAGGACCATCACTGCCACGAGGAGAACCGCTCCCTGGACCGTGGGGAAGTCTCTATAGGCGAGAGAATCGACCATCAAGAGACCCAGGCCCGGCCAAGAGAAGACCGACTCGACCACAATGGCACCCGCGAGCAGCGAACCGGCCTGGATTCCGACGACAGTGACGATGCCAACCATCGCACTACGCAAGACGTGCCTGTAGATGACGACGCGCTCGACCAAGCCCTTCGCCCGGGCCGTCCGAACGTAGTCCTGCCGAATCACCTCAAGGACGCAGGAACGCGTCATTCGGGAGATGAAGGCCGTCGCATTCAGGCCCAGAGTAAGCGCCGGCAAGCATATGCCACGCCAGCCAGGAACGTAGGCTGCAGGAAAGACAT
>JAQTNX010000085.1 GCA_028713635.1 Candidatus Bipolaricaulis sp. | reverse complement strand
TCTGCAACTCGACCTCATGAAGCCGGAATCGCTAGTAATCGCGGGTCAGCCACACCGCGGTGAATATGTACTCAGGGATTGTACACACCGCCCGTCACACCAACCGAGTGGGGGGTACCTGAAGTCGTCCTTCTTAGGGCGCCTAGGGTAACTTCCGCGAGAGGGGTGAAGTCGTAACAAGGTAGCCGTACGAGAACGTGCGGCTGGATCACCTCCTTTCTAGGGAGCACATTGTAGGACCCAGCACCGGTGTCAGGACCATGCTATCCCTTTTCATCCCAATCCCGTTTCGCATCATCCATCGCCGCAGTTCACCTCCCGATGGGACGCTTGTACCGTCTCGCGAGCGAGAATCTTCCCCCTCTCCACCGTGGGTTTCCTCTTCGCACCGCCGTCCGCGAGGTAGCCTCTTCGTGCTGGACAAGGGAGGGCGGATGCTATCGACTGCCAATGACAAGGTGAGCTTCGCGCGGATGCTGGCGGAGCTTGGAGACCTGCTCCACGCCGACCGCGGGGAGACGATCTACCATCCCGGCACTCCGAGCACATCGGTCTTCCTCGTAGAGACGGGGCGTGTGAAGCTGGCGTACCTCGACGAGAGCGGGAAGAAGCTGACCCTATCGATTCTGAACGAGGGGGAGATCTTCGGCGAGATGTGTCTCGTCGGGGAGAAGTTCCGACGGCACCTGGCGACGGCCATCGAGGACACCGTGCTGCGGTGCATCACGAAGAAGGCGTTCTCCGACGCCGTTGGGTGCGACATGGAGGCGCTGCAGCATCTGCTGAGGCACTTCGCCCGGCGACTGAGGGAGTACGAAGAGACCCTGGAGGACCTCGCGTTCCGCGACATCCAGGCGCGACTGTCGCGCCAACTCCTGAAACTCTCCGACGAGTACGGGGTCGCAACGACCGAGGGAATCCTGATCGGCTTCCCCGTGACGCACAAGGAGCTCGCCGACATGATCGGCTCAGCGCGGGAGAACACGACGCTTGCACTCAACCGCTTCGAGCGCGAGGGGATTCTCGACAAGAGTCGCTATCGAATCGTCATCAAGAACGAGGCCGGCCTGCGGCTGAAGATGCAGGAACCGGGCCGAGTCGCGCTGTAGTGCGATTCGGCTAGAGGGCGGCTTCGAAGCGTCGAAGCCGGTCGGGAGAACGCACGGTTCGGAAGGTGCGTTCTCCCTTCTCGCTGCACTGCACGCGCGGCGCCCTTCTCGTTCTGCCGCTTGCGACGCCAACCTGCCGGGAGCTGCTTCAGCTCGCTCAAGCAGCTGGGGAGAGCGCCGCGGCTTGCGAGGCGCGTTCTCCTGACTCACCCGCCCGGGAGCCTCGTTCTCCGTTTCCGTTCGGCCCGCTGGAAGTGCGCATTCTCGTCCATCCTTCGGCCCTTGAGAGGCCCGTGTTCCTCGGGATCCAAGGATGAACGATCGCGCGATGGCGAGGCGTTCGGTAGACTCGATCTGCTACGGGGACCGCCGCCGGTACGGACATGGGCAGACGAGCTCGTAGGGGAGGCAGGATGCCGACGAATAGGGTTGTGTCGACGTTGGGACTTGCGCTTGGCGTATTGCTGGCAGCGGCTGTGGGCGGAGTCGCCCTGCCATGCCCGTGCGGCGACGCGCTTCCTGCGCGGCAGCCGATCACGATCGAGAACGCCCACCAGGTTCGTCTCCTCCGAACGCTCGAGATCCCGGACTACAAGCGCGGCGCGCTCAGCCAATGCAGCGTCGCGTTCAGCCCCGACGGCCGCCTCCTTGTTGTGGCAAGCGGGAAGAACCCTGTGCCGATCTGGGACGTCGAGAGCGGGTCCGTTGTCCGACGGCTCTATGAGGAGTCTCCCGCCCAGATCGTCGGCTGTGCCTTCTCTCCCGACGGCCTGTCGCTCGCCTGCGGCGGGTTCGACAAGACGATCACGCTGTGGGACCCGAGTACCGGCGAGAGCATCGGGCGTTGGGCGGCGCATGCAACCCAAGTGTGGGAGCTTGCGTGGAGCCCGGACGGCGCGACTCTGGCCTCGTGCAGTCTCTCGAGCGACATTCGCCTCTGGAAGGTCCCGACGGGCGAACAGGTGTGGAGTCACGTTGGAGCGCGCGGCTACCTCTCCGTGGCCTTCGATCCGGCGGGCGGTGCGCTCGCGGTTGGAGCCCGCTGGGACGGCGCCGGCGTGCTCGACGGAGCCACCGGGCAGGTGATCGCGAAGCTGTCGCAGCCTCAGAGCCCGGTCGGCGACGTCGCGTACAGCCCCCTCGGCGACCTTCTCGCTGCGGGGACCGATGACAGCGTGATCTACATCTGGAAGACAGGAGACGTCTCCCTCGTCGCCGTGTTTTCAGGCCACGCCGGCTACGTCAACGGGATCGCGTTCAGCCCGGATGGGACCCTCCTTGCGTCGGGCAGCCACGACAAGACCGTCGGCATCTGGGACATCGCGGGGCACCGGCGCCTGGCGACGCTCGACGGTCACACCGCCGAAGTCCTGCGCGTCGCCTTCAGCCCGGACGGGACATTGATCGCCTCGACCAGCTGGGATGGCACCGTTTGCCTGTGGGGTGTGCCGGGGGAGTAGTCGATCTTGCCGCGTCCCAGAGCCCACCATCGCACCTGCTGTCGCCGCCTGGGTGAGGCGATCTCAAGCCGCAGTCGCGCGAGACGGCACCGAAACGCGTCTTCCGCCATCCTTGGCGTGGCTGGGCTCGGCCGGCGGTCTCCGGCCACCCAGAGAAGACGGGGCGACTCGGTGGGGCAGCGGGTGGAGCCGCCCAGAAGGAGGCGAGGGCCATGGGCGAACTCGCAACGAAGGTCTACGCGTGCGAGACCCGACAACAGCTTGAGGAGAGCGAGGCGCTCCTCGGCGCAGTCTACGAAGGGCTCGGAGAGAACATCCTCGAACACTGCGGGCCGATCGAGCTCGGGCGAATCGTGCGGGTCCTTCTCCGCGATCCGGGCGGGAAGGTCGTCGGAGGCATCGACGGGCTTGCCTTCGGTGGCTGGGTCTACATCAAGATCATGTGGGTCGCCCCGGCCCTCCGCAACCAGGGTCACGGCGGCCGGCTCCTGGCTCAACTGGAGAAAGAAGCAGTTCGCCTCGGGTGCCGGAACGCGCACGTCGACACGTACAGCTTCGAAGCGCGTCCGTTCTACCAGAAACACGGCTACGAGGTGTTCGCCACGCTCGATGAGTTCCCTCCGGGGCACCAGAAGCATTTCCTGCGGAAGCGCCTCGCCTAGTTAGTTCGGGGGACACATACCCTATCTCCGAGCCGAGTGCGGAGATAGGGTATGTGTCCCCCGAACCTTGGGAAGCGGAAAGGCTCGCGGTGTGGTAGGATTGCGGCCTTGCTGTACGGAGGGTGTGGAATGCGGTTCGATCTAGGAGATCTCACTCTCGATGTGCGCGCGGCGGCGGCCGCCGACGTCCCGCTCTTGATGTCGTTCATCCGTTCGATGGCTGAGTTCGAGAACCTCGATCTCACAGCGACGGAGGGGGACTTGCGCGACGCGCTGTTCGGAAAGCACCCCGCGGCACAGGCGCTTCTCGCATCTGTCGGCGACAAGCCCGCGGCGTACGTCGTCTACTTCCCGACATTCGCCACGATGACCGGGCGACGGGGGCTGTGGCTCGACGACATCTACGTGAGGCCGGAGTATCGCGGCAAGGGCATTGCCAAGGCGCTCCTGACCTACCTCGCCGACCTTGCGGTGCGGGAAGGCTGCGGACGCTTCGAGTGGATTGTCCTCGACTGGAACCGAAACGCGATCGAGCTGTACGAAGGCCTCGGCGCGACCGTCTTCGACGAGTGGCGTCTCTGTCGCCTCACGGGGGAGAGTCTCGAGAACCTCGCGCGGCAGCGCCCGGACGTGGAGAAGGGCACGCAGCCCTGAGCACTGCTTGTGATGGACGTGGGAGGGGGTCGTCACCCCCTCCCGTCCGGTCACACTACTTCCCCATGTCCTTCAGGTGCTCTTCGACGCCGGTCAGTTCCTTTTTGAGCTCTTCGCGATACGCCTCCAGCGACTCGCGCCGCTCTTCCTTCGTCATGAACTGACGGGTCATACCGCAGCACCCGCCGGCTGCTGAAGTGCAGCAGTTGGCCTCCTGGCCGTCGCCGCACCCCTGCTCGATGCGCATGATCTTCATCGGTCTGTCACCTCCTTCTTCGTTCTCTCGTCGACGGACACCGTCTCGGTGTTCATTCATTGCGCAAATACTTACCAGCCTAGGCAAAAAAACTACACCTCCTCTCCGCGCAGCGCCGCAAGTTCTTTCTCCACTCGCTCGAGTTCGCGGAGCAGGACTTCCCGTTGGCGCACCAGTGCGCCGGTCTCGGTCTCGTTGCATGCCGGCTTGGCGGTCCCGCTTGGTCCCGGGCACGCGCACACGCGGACGATCATCCCGCAGCAGTCGGAGAGCGCCTCAGCGTCGACGGCGTAGGGAACGAAGTAGCCCTGGCGCTCGGACTGGACGAGGCCTGCCTGGCGCAACACCTTCAGGTGCTGCGAAACGGCGGGGGAGGTCATGTCGAGCGTCTCGGCGATCGTCTTCACCGGCAGCGGCCCGCGCGACTTTAGGAGCAAGAGGATCTGCATTCGGCTCGGGACGCTGAGCGCCCGGAAGACGTCCGCTGCGTGGTTCTCGTTCAAGACGACCCTCCGATGAGATTAAGCGCATACTTAATAACCGACCGCGAAGCCCTTGTCAAGACCTCCGTTGGCACTCTGCTCCGGCCCTTGGGGACCTGTCCTAGGGTAGGGCACCGCCGCGGAGGTACGAACACGTTGCGGCGCCGTGCTTTTCTCCTGGGGCGCGCTCCAGCGAACGGGCGTAGGACCGGCACGGACCGTGGGGTGCGAAGGTCTAGGACGGGGCGGCATTCGCGGGGCCTGCCGTGGCCATGCAAACGCGGTCCCGGCCTTCGGCTTTGGCCCTGTAAAGGGCAGTGTCAGCGGCACGAAGGAGGCCGTCGTCCGACTGCGCGTGAGTCGGGAACGCGGCGACGCCGGCCGACAACGTCGGCGGCGACTCGAATCCCTCGGCGTGGAGGCGCGCGGCGTACTCCGTGCGCAGGGTGTTCATCCTGTCCCTCGCAACCTCGGGCGTCGCGCCGGGAAGGATGAGAAGGAACTCCTCACCCCCGTAGCGGCAGGCGGCGTCTCCCGGGCGGGTTCCGCTGCGCAGGACCTGTCCGAGGAGCGACAAGAGACGATCGCCCTCTCGATGGCCGCGCGTGTCGTTCGTTTCCTTGAAGTGGTCGATGTCGATCATGACGACGGAGAGGACGCCGCCCTCGTGGGCGGCCCGCCCGAGTTCGCGAGGCAGGATCTCGTCCAGGTATCGGCGGTTGAACAGGCCGGTGAGCCCGTCGCGGATAGCTTGGTCGCGCAGTTCGCTCTGCAGCCCCTCGATCTCCCGCACGTGCCTCTTGAGCTGATCGTTCGCTTGCTGAAGCGTGACCTCGTTCTGGTAACGCTCGGTGATGTCGCGCAGGACGACGAAGCAGCCAGCCTTCCGGCCCTCCGGCTCGCGCAGAGGCGTCACGTGGATGTCCACGTGCAGGAGGGGCTCCTCCCGCAAGGTCAGCTCAATGTGGTCCGTCTGCTCTGCGAGGCAGGCGGAACGCAGTTTCGGCCAGGCCGCGAAGACCGCGGCGATGCGCTGTCCCACGAGGGACGAGTCGGCGCCGAGCCAATGCACCGCGGTCGGGTTGGCGTCGACGACGAGGCCGTCTACGTCGGTGACGAGAACCGCGTCGGTGGTCTGCTCGATGAGGGCATTGCGGGCGGCAGAGACGAGGTCGAACATCCGGAAGAGCCCGATTCCGACGAGGAACACGAGCCCCGTCGTGAAGAAGGAGACGGGGATGAGGTCGAGTCCCGGGATGATGTTGACGTCGGCGACGTAGAGCAGCCCGGCTGTGAGTGGAAAGGCCGATGCGAGGAGAATGGTGACGGCCTGCCGGCGGCGAGCACCGGAGTGTCGGAACGCCGACCGCGCGACGAGAACGCACCCGGCGAGGATGAATGCGTAGACCTCTGCAGCGATTCCGTAGTAGGCGGGTCCGTGAACGTAGATGATCGCGTTGGAGCCCTGCGGTCCCGGCAGGTAGTTCGTCCACAGCCAGCGGTGTTGGTTGCTGGTCGCGGCGACGGCGATCGTGACGAGAGCGGGGAGCCAGAGCGCGATGCGCCAACCTGGGCGGCGCAGCCAACGGTCGTAGCCGGAGTGCCGTGCGGCGAAGATGAGGAACAGGACCGGAGTTGCCGCCATGCCCACGTACTCCAGCTGCGACATGAGAACCTTGACCGCGACGTGCGTCGACGCCGCTTCGAGACCGGAGAAGAGTGCCCACTCCGCGATGGCGAGCATCAAGTAGGGAAACACGCGGCTCCCGGGGAAAGCGTCGTGTCGTAGCACGATCCAGACGACGACGAGCGCGAGGATCGCCGTCGACCACAGGCCCAACGCGGCGGGTGTCAGAACCCACGTCATGTCGTGATTCTACCGAGGGTTCGGGTCTATTCACCACACGGTCCAGCCAACGTGCGTTCCATCGGCGCCCACGGGCACGACGGAGGGCGATGCTCCGCTCGTCGAGACGGGGCCGACAGGCATTGCGTGGACGATCCTGTGGAGGGCCGGGCAACTGGGAGGAGGCGCCATGGACGACATCGTCGAGAGGATTCTCGCAGGGTTGCGGCGGGATGAGTTCTTCGTGGCGGCTCTCGCCTCCGTTGACTCGGGCGGAGACCCGTGCGTGCGCTACGTTCGTGGGACGATCGATGATGACCTGACGATTCGATGTCCTACGTTCCTCGACACCAACAAGGTTCGGCAGATCCAGGGGCACCCCAGGGTCGCCCTCATGTGCGGCGACACCGAATCATCTCGGCCCGGAACGTACTTCGAGATCAAGGGCGAGGCCCGCATTTCGACGGATCTCGGCGACCGGCGGCGGGTGTGGGACACGCTGCAGCAGAAGTGGTTCTCGGGACCGGACGACCCGGACTTCGCAGTCGTTGTCATCCGTCCGACCTCGATCGAGGCTCTGCCGATCGGCGGAGGGCCGGATGCTCAGATCTGGCGCGCGTAGGCGCGCGATGGGGTCCCTCGATGCCGGCGTGGAGCGAAAGCGCTAGACGCCGGCGGGCAGGTGGATGGCGAACGAGCAAACCTCGTCGCCCGAGAGAACCGTCTGGACGATCTCCACGTCAACCGGGCACTGCAGGATCTCCTCGAAGTTCTTCTTGTAGAACCCTGCGCTGCAGTGGCAGTACGTCGTCGACAGGCGCTTCCCGGTCTTGAGGATGTCCCGCACCCGCGGGCAGTGGCAGTAATTGAGGGCCCGACGCTTGGCCGGATCCGGCTCCGCGAAGAACTCCTCGATCGTGCCCTCGAAGGGGATCTTGGTCACGCGAATGGTGTCGCCGTCACGGCGGCCCGGCCAGCCCCACCCTCGGCGCGTGACCTCGTCGATGACAGCCTGGCTGACGCCGCGGGAGTCCCTGAGGTAGGAGATGAGCCCGACTCCCGCTCTCTGAAGAATGAGGTCGAGATCGTGGGTCGCCTCGTACAGGGTGCGGAGGTCGCTCAGGTCCTCCTTGCCCATCCAGCAGCCGCACGCGTTGAGAACGCCCTTCCGCGCAGCTTCGGGCACGCGCTCCTCCAGCCGCCGGAGCATGTTGACGGTCCACGCGTAGATGCTCTCTACGTCCCCCTGCGCATCGAGCGCTTCCTCGCCGAACATGACCTGCCTGCGAGCCTCGCTGCCTACGGCGCGGTTCAGCTCCCGCGTGAGCTTCGCCCTCCAGGCGCGATCGAATGCTTGGATGTCGGACATGCCGGTCCCTCCTGCGTCGATTCTGCCGCTGCATTTTCGCTCCACGTCGTCTCGAGGGCGTCTCGGCTGTCGCGGCCGCTCTGGGAACCGGCTCCGGGAGGCAGGCAAGGCGCGCTACCACCGGGCCAAAGAGAAGGGGACGGCGTTGCCGTCCCCTTCCACTCGTATGCAGGCAGGCGCCTACGCGCTACGCCGCCATCTTCTTGTAGGCCGCGTAGCGTTCTTTGTACTCGGCCTCCAATTGCGCATGCAGCTTCTTCGCTTCCTCGGGGAAGCTCTGCACGAGGCTTGCGTACCGCACTTCGCCCATGAGGAAGTCGCGGAAGTTGCCCGTCGGCTCCTTGGAGTCGAGCTGGAACGGGTTCTTGCCCTCAACCACGAGCCGCGGATCGAACCGGTAGAGGGGCCAGTAGCCGGCGTCGACCGCGAGCTTCTCTTCTTCCTGGCTCTTTCCCATGCCCTTCTTCAGTCCCTGGTTGATGCAGGGGGCGTAGGCGATGACGACGCTCGGGCCCGGGTAGCTCTCGGCTTCGAGGAGCGCCTTCAGGCACTGCTGCTTGTTCGCGCCCATGGCGACCGAGGCTACGTAGACGTAGCCGTACGTCATCAGCATCCGGCCGAGGTCCTTCTTCTTCGTCTTCTTCCCCGACTCGGCGAACTTGGCCACCGACCCGGTTGGCGTGGCCTTCGAGGACTGCCCGCCGGTGTTCGAGTAGACCTCGGTGTCGAGGACGAGGACGTTGATGTCCTGGTTCATCGCCGCGATGTGGTCCAGGCCGCCGTAGCCGATGTCGTACGCCCAGCCGTCGCCGCCGATGACCCACACGGACTTCTTCGTGTACAGGTCGCGCATCGAGAGGATCTCGGCGAGCTTCTTGTCGCCCTTGGCCGCTTTCTCGAGGAGCTCCGCCATGCGGGCGCCGGTCTCGCGTGAGGCAGCCGCGTCGTCCATGCCGGCGAGCCACGCGGCCATGGCAGCCTTCATCTCCGGCGCAACTCCAGTCTCGGCGGCCTCGGAGACGAGGCGTGCCAGGCGAGCGCGCCGGGCGCGCAGGGCGAGGGTCATGCCGAATCCGTACTCGGCGTTGTCCTCGAACAGCGAGTTCGCCCACGCCGGGCCGTGGCCCTCGGCGTTGATGCAGTACGGAACCGACGGGGCCGATCCGCCGTAGATGGACGAGCAGCCGGTGGCGTTCGCGACGAGCATGCGGTCGCCGTAGAGCTGTGTGACGAGCTTGACGTACGGGGTTTCCCCGCACCCGGCGCAGGCGCCCGAGTACTCGAACAAGGGTCGGCGGAACTGGCTTCCTTTGACGTTGTCGACCGCCATGAGGTTGTCCCGCACGGGCAAGGAGAGGGCGAAGTCGTAGCGCGGCTGCTCGGGAAGCTGGGTCTCGAGCGACTTCATGACGAGCGCCTTCTCACCCTTCTTCCCCGGGCAGATGTCGGCGCAGTTGCCACACCCCTGGCAGTCGAGCGGGTCGACCTGGATGCGGAACCCGTACCCCTCGAGGCCCTTCCCCATCGCGGGGACGGTCTCGAAACCCTGGGGG
>JAQTNX010000084.1 GCA_028713635.1 Candidatus Bipolaricaulis sp. | reverse complement strand
AGCGCAACGAGCACCACACCAACACCAACCATCCGCTTCACGTACTCCTCCTTCCCCCCTCGAACACCTTCACGTCCAACCTCATCCGCCTCTCCGAGTCGGTCACGCGCGGGCGACCACCTCCTCTTTCCTCGTGACGTTCCGTGCCATGCCTACTGCAATCCCATCCTGCGCAGGAATTCATTCCCTTTCTCCGTCGCCGCTTCCAGCGCCGTCGTGAGGTCCGACTTGCCGAGAATCACAAGCTCCATCTGCGGGATGAACGTCTGCCACTCCCAACCGAAGAACCCGAACATGTGCGGCTTCACGTCCTCGGCGAACGCCAGCCACTGGTACGCGACGTCCCACTGGTCTTCCGTCGTCTGGAACTCCGGACGAGCAAGCGCCGATTGGCGGACCGGGAAGAGCCAGTCGGCCTTGGCGAGGCGCGCCTGGTTCTCCGTGTTCGTGAGGAAGGCCACGAACTGGGCGGCCTCCGCCTTGTGCTTCGACCCGGAGGAGATCGAGATCGCCTGCGGATCGGTCTCCGTCACGTTGCGCTTCGGGCCTTTCACTTGGAGCATTCCCCAGTCCAGCTGGTGCTGCGTCAGCCGCTCGATCCAGCTGCGCACCCAGCAGCCGAAGCTGAACATCGCGTACTTCCCGGTCTTGAACCCCTGCAGAAGACCCGTGAAGTCGTAGCTCAGCACTTCGGTGGGCATCACGCCGTCGACGGTGACGAGGTTCATGTAGTACTCGATTGCTTCCCGGGCCGCGTCGTCAATCTCGACGTGCCACGTTCGATCCTCGTGGCGGACGAGGACGTTGCCCTCGTTCTGGTCGACGAGGCACCACCAGAGGCGCTGCTCGAAGGGCGCCATCAGTCCCCACGTCGTGACCTGCCCCGCTGCGTTTCGCGTCGTCAATCGGATCGCGTAGTCGCGGAGCTCGGCCCACGTCACCATCCCGTCGGCCGGCGGCACGATCCCGGCCGCGGCGAACAACGTCTTGTTGTAGAAGACGACGAGCGTTTCCTGCAGGAACGGTACGCCGTAGATGTTCCCGTTGTCGTCCTTCACGCCGGCCCAGCTCTTCTCCGGAGTGTCGGCGAGCGTCGCCGCGTCGAGGTACTTGTTCAACGGCTCGGCGTACCCCATGACGCCGTACTCGTAGGAGACCACCGAATCCTCGTGAAAGACGTCGGGGGCCTCACCTCCCTGGAAACTCGTCAGGAGGAAGTCGTCGATGTTCTCCCAGGCGATCGAGATGATCTCCACCTGGATACTGGGGTGAGCGGCGTTCCACTCCGCCACGATCTCGTCCATCACATCCACTGTGTCTGACTGCCAGACAGGCGTTACGAACTGAAGAGTCACGGCACTCGCCGCGGCGGCCGCCAGGATCAGGATCGCCGCGACTCCGCCGAGAACCTGCACGCTCCGTCTCATCGAACAACCTCCTCCTTCGGCGCGGTTACTGCGGTGTCGCGCCGAGCTTCACGCAGAAGATGCCGTCGTACGTCTTGATCGGACTGACGCTCGTCGAGCTGAAGAGCCCGACCAGGGAGATGAAGTCTCCCTTGGCCACAGCGAACGGGAACTTGCTCACGATGATCGTCTTCCCGGCTTCCGTCACCGAGATGTCGGCGCCCATCGCGGCGCGGACCTCGAGCTTCGAGATCCCCACGATCCGCCCCTGGAAAACCTGCGGGTGCGCCAAGAGGTCGGCGAGCGAGACGCCGGGGGCAAGCACGAGGAACGCCCGCTCGCCGCGCGCCGTCGCCCCGCCCGTCAGGGTGAATGTGACCGTGAGGGTGTGATATCCGGCCGCGAACGGCGTGACGTTCAGGTTCGCCGTCGCCGTCGACCACAGGCCGTTCGAGGTCACGAACGCCTCGACCTCGGCGCCGTTGTCCCATCGGTACGTCGCCGAGGACGCCGCACCCCAGACCTGGGCGGTAAGCCGATCGGTCCAGGCGAGCGCCGCTTCGGTCGGCCGCGAGAGGACGACCGCGTTCTCCCCAGCGTTGCGCCAGATGCTGTCGGGTTGTCCACGGCGAACCTGGAACACGCGGTATCCGAACTTCGACCCGTCCGCGCCGGGCCCTTCCCACCATGCGCCGCAGACGGCTCCGGACGTGAGTTCGTAGAACGGTTCTTCCTGCAGAACGAAGTTCGTGTGCCAATGCCCGTCGAGGAGCGCGGTGATCCGCTCCTTGGCGAGCAGGGCGTAGAGGGCCTTGCTCTCGGCCGTCGGCGCCCAGTCGGGGCTCGGCTCGTGGCAGAAGACGAGGATCGCTGCGCTCGGATCCACGAGGGCCACGTCCTGCCGCAGCCACTCGAGCTGCGCCGCGCTCACGGAGTACGCCTGCTTTCCGTCGGCGGCGAGCTGGTGCGTGTTGAGGACCACGCAGTGCGTTCCCTTGACGTTCCACGAGTAGTACGTCGGGCCGAAGTACCGCTCGTAGAGGGTCTCGTTGACCGCGGGGTCGCGGACAACGTCGTGGTTCCCCACCGCTGCGAAGAACGGCGACGCGAACCGGGCGGCGAACGACTGCGCCCCGAACTTCATCCACGCCTCGACGTCCGCCAGCTCCGGCCCCTTCGCATTCGCGACGATGTCCCCCGTCAGGACCACGAAGTCGGGGGCGAGGGCGTTCGCTTCGCTCACGACCTGATCCAGAGTTGCCGCCGGCTCGAACGCCATGCGGCGGTCGGCGAACGCCGCCTCGAACGATTCCGCGTCGGGCGCGTAGTGGAGGTCGGAGAGCTGGACGAAGACGAGCGGTCCCGTCTGGGAGATCGAAGCGAGGGGGAAGGTGTACGTCGCGCCGGAGGAGACCGGGACATACCAGCGGCGGGTCGGCCGCGTCCCGCTCGGCGTCGAGAGGAACACGAAGCGTGCGCCGGCGTCGATCGTCAGGGCAAACCGTCCTCCCGCGTCGGTGCGCGTGACGGTCACGCCGTCGCTCACCGCGGCGTCGGCCACGCCCGCCTCTCCGCCGTCGAACGTTCCGTTGCCGTTCGCATCCAGAAAGACCCAACCTTCCGCGGCGCAGGCGCCCACGCCCGCGACCAGGAGAAGAGCGACAAGAACTCGAGCGCACCGTCCAGCCACACTAGCCTCCTTTCGTCCCATGAACGGCGGCGACGAGGGCTCGCACCACGGCCGCCGGGTCCTTGGCCCCGAACACCGTCCGCCCGAAGGCGACCCCCGCCGCGCCCCGGCGAACCGCCTCGCGCGCCGCGCCCACGGGGTCTTCGGCCGCCGCGCCGCCGGCGACCAGCACAGGGAGTGGGCAGCTCTTCGGAACCAGAGCGAACTCCGGCTCACCCGCGCCGTACACCTTGATCACATCCGCTCCGAGCTCGTAGGCGACGCGCGCTCCGCGCGCGATCGATGGGATGTCGTTGAACTTGGCGGAGTCGGCGATCAGCATCTCGGCGACGAGCGGCATCCCCCAGCGTTCGCAGTGGCCGGCGATCTTCGCGAGGAGTGCGAGCGACGCGGCCTCGCCGGAACCTCCGAGGAACCCCATCGCGATCACGGCATCGGCGCCGAGCGCCGCGGCGCGCTCGACCGAAGCGATCGGGCGGTGGTAGTCGAAGACAGGGTTCGCGTCGGTGCTCGCGCCCGTGACGCGCAGGATGAGCGCGCACCGCCCGGCGTAGTGGGAGACGCAATCCCGAAGGGCTCCGGGATTCAAGATGATCCCGTCCGCACCCCCTTCCACCGCCTGCTCGACCGCCTCGGGCATCGACCGCAGGCCGTCCATCGGACCCTTGAACTGGGCGTGGTCGAGGGCGATCACGACCGCCCTCCGGTCGTCGCGGAACAGCCGCGCCAGACGCGCCGTCTCTCCGATCACTTCGTCCTCCTTCGCCGCGCGCACGTTCCCCCGGGAATCAGTGTCGTCGGAAGCCGTAACGAGTCTTCGCTTCCGTCGAGGAGGCGGCGCCCGGCCTCCTGGCCGATCGCGTACGCGGGCACCTCCACCGTCGTCAACTGCGGCCGAACGAGGGCCGCCCACGGAACGTGGTCGAAGCCGGCGACGCCGAGGTCGTCCGGAACCGCGAGGCCGCGATCCTCGGCGGCCCGAATCGCTCCGATCGCCATCAGGTCGTTGGCCGCGATGATCGCGTCGACCGCACGCCGCTCGAGGATCGTCACGGCGTGGTCATAGCCCGACTGGAACGTGAACTGACCCCGTACGACCGCGGCAGGGGTCTGCCCGGCCGTCTTCATTGCGCCGCGGAACCCGGCCAGCCGGTCCTCGGCGGTGCTGACCTCCTCCGGGCCGGCGAGGTATGCGATCTCGCGGTACCCAAGGCCGAGGAGGTACGCCGCCAGGTCGCGGCTCCCGCCGACGTTGTCGGCATCCACGGTCGTCAGCCCGTCGACGCGTCGATCGGCGACGATGACCCGGACTCCTCGATCCGTCAGGCGCTGCACAAGGTCCAGGTCGGGCCTCCCGACCGGAACGAACACGATCCCATCGACGCCCTCCGAGAGCAGGAAGTCGAGGTACGCTGACTCGCGGTCCGTCTCGTGATTGCTGTCGCAGACGAGGGTCGAGAACCCCTCCGTGAACGCCACGGATTCGACCCCTCGCGTCAGAAGGGAGAAGTAGAGGTTCGAGATGTCGGGAATGAGCACGCCGAGCGCCTGGGTCTTCCGGCGGCGCAGCCGCTGCGCCGCACGGACCGGCGTGTAGTCGAGCTCTTTGATGGTGGCGAGGATCCGCTCTTTGGTTTCAGGCCGCATGTGGTCGGCGTCCTGGCCGTTGAGGACGCGAGACACGGTGCTCGGAGAAACACCAGCGTGCGCCGCGACGTCGCGAATCGAGATCCGTTGTTCCATCCGCCGCACCTTCCCCGAGAATCTGCGGTACTTGAGGAAAACGTTTTCCGAAAACGTTATCCCAGTCTAGCGGCGGCTCGAAAGGCTGTCAAGACGTAGGGCGATTCTTGCGATGGCAACAGGAATTTACCGCAACAGCCGATCCCCGCAGAGCTCGCGGAGACCGCAGAGCTTTGGGCGCCCGGAAGCCGTTGTACGAGCCTCTCTCTGCGTGCCTCTGCGTACTCTGCGGTGGGTAGGTTGTCACCCGGGGCGAACTAGCGGACGGCGACCCGGCCGGTGCGCACCCAGCATGCCCAGTCGGGAAAACCGTTCCGGGCCGCCTCGTCGGCCGCGGCGTCGGCGTCGTAGGGGACCGACACGAGCTCGACGCGGAGTCCGTCGCCGTCCCAGGCGACGACGGCATAGCGGGCGTCGGGCGACCCCGCTTCGACGACGTGTGCCTCCGGAGCACCGTCCTCGTACGCGGGACACCCGACGCTCCCGGGGTTTACGATCGTTCGCCCGTCATCGAGACGGACGATCGCCGGCGTGTGGTCGTGACCGCAGAGGACGACAGGCTCACGAACCTCGCCAAGCCGTCGCGCGACGTCGCCCGCCGGACGCGGGGCAAGGCGGCCGTCCTCCGGCCGCGTCAGGAGGTACATCGAGTCATCCGCCGGGGTTCCGTGGAAGAAAGCGACGCCGTTCTGCCGTGCGATTCGCGGCAGAGCGGCCACCCAGTCCAGGTGCCGACGGCTGAGGCCGTCGATCGTGAACCGCGCGGTCCGGGAGACCGGCTCTCCAGCCTCGCCCTCGGTGAGGATCCGGTCTTCGTTCCCGGACACAGTGGGAAGGTCGAGCTCGAGCAGCCGGTCGGCCGCGCGACGCGGGTCGAACGGACCGTACAGGCAGTCGCCGAGGTTCACCTGCCGCCTGATTCCGCGGCGCCCGGCGTCTGCGAGAACCGCGTCGAGGGCCCTCCAGTTGCCGTGGATGTCCGAGAGAATGGCGATCGGTTCCGGATCGCGTTCCCCACGTCCACCGCGAGTGGTCCCCACGCCGGCTTCCTACGCGCCCACCAGTTCGGTCAGCGTGGCGACGAGCCGCTCGTTCTGCTTTGCCGTCCCAATCGAGATGCGCAGGAAGTCGGGAAGGTCGTACGCGCCGCACGGGCGGACGATGATCCCGCGGCGCAGAAGCTGGCGCTGGACGTCGACGGCGTTCGGACCGATCCGAACGAGGATGAAGTTCGTGTGGCTCTCGGCGTGTTCGAGGCCGAGGCGCTCGAACGCCGCAGAAAGGAAGAGCCGCCCCTTCCGGTTCTCGTTCACCGTGAAGCGCACGAACTCGTCGTCCTCGAGCGCCGCGATCCCCGCCGCCTGTGCCAGGACGTTGACCGTGAACGCCGGCTTCACCTTGAACATCGGCGCGATCGTCTTCGCGTGTCCGAACGCATACCCGATCCGGACCCCGGCCAGGCCGTACACCTTGGAGAAGGTCCGCAGGACGAGCACGTTCTCCCGCCCCTCGCGCACGTAGGCGAGGCCGTCGGGAAACTCGTCCGAGTCGGCCATCTCGGCGTACGCCTCGTCGAGGATGACGAGGACGCGGTCGGGGACGGCGGCGAGGAACCGATCGAGCTCGCCCTTCGTCGACATCGTTCCGGTCGGATTGTTCGGGTTGCAGACGAAGAGGATCTTCGTCTTCGCCGTCACGCCGCGAGCCATCCCGTCGAGGTCGATCCGGTGGCCCGGACCGAGTGGAACCTTGATCAGGGTCGCGCGCATGGCGTGGGCGTAGATGTCGTAGATCGGGAACGACGAACGGCTCGTGATCACCTCGTCCCCCTCGTCGAGGTAGGCCATCGACGCGTGGAGGATCACGTCGTCGGCGCCGTTTCCGACCGCCACCTGCTCCAGGGCGAAGCCGAAGTGCTTCGCCAGGGCGCTTCGCAGGTCGTAGCTCGCGCCGTCGGGGTAGAGGTACGCGTCCGCGAGCGCGTCCCGCATCGCCGTGAGCGCCTTGGGCGAGACGCCGAACGGGTTCTCGTTCGACGCCAGCTTCACGACGTCGTGGAGGCCGTACTCCCGCTCCACCTCGCGGATCGGCTTTCCCGGAACGTACGGCTGGATCTTCTCCAGGCCTCGCTGTGGACGGATCGTCATCGACTGCCTCCCCACGCTCTCGTTGCCGCCGCGTCGCGCCTCACGGCGCGCGCGTCTCCCACCACCAGCCCGTCCTCGAGCAGGAAGACGGGGTTCAAGTCCAGCTCTGCGAGGTCGGCGTACCGGAACGGAAGGCGAGACACGCCGGCAACCAGGTCCGCCGCGGCGTCGAGGTCCCGCTGCGCCGCTCCCCTGGCCCCACGCAGAATCGCGGCTCCGCGAAGATCGCCGAGCATGACGCGCGCCTCGGCGGCGTCGATCGGCGCGACGCGAAGCGACACGTCCCGGAAGACCTCCGCGTACACCCCACCCAGACCGACGGCGACCACAGGCCCGAACTGCGGATCGCGCGACAGCCCCACCAGCAGTTCGACTCCGTCCCGCACCATCGGTGCCGCGAGAACGCCGCGAAACCCCTCCCCGCCAACGCTCCGCAGCCGCTTGAAGGCATCGCGCGCCGCGGTTTTCGTCTCGACGTTGAGGATCACACCGCCGACGTCCGTCTTGTGCGAGATCCCCACGGCCACAACCTTCAGGACGACGGATCCGCCAAGCGCGCCAACCGCGTCGGCCGCGTCGTCGGCCGACGTCACGAGTCGCCGCTTCGGGGTCGGAATCCCTTCGCCCTCGAGCCAGTCGAGGACCTCCGGCTCCAGCGCGTCCCCTTCCCAGGGCAATCGTCGACCCTCCGGCTGCGTCTTCGTCGTGGGCCACGCACTGCGCACCGCGCACCGCGCGCGCTCATAGCGCGCCACCGCGGCAATCACGGCGGCCGCCCGCTCACCCGTCGCGAAGTTCGGCACCCCGCCCTCCTTCAGGATGGGGAGCCCCTCCGCCACGGTCTTCCCCGCCATGAAGCACGCGGCCACCGGCTTCCCGGTCGCCCGCGCCGCAGCGACGACGCCCCGCGCGATCGGCGCAGCGTCGATGTACGGAGTGTTCACGTCGATCGCGAGCGCCGCGTCGGCCTCGTCGAGGGCCGCAACGAGCGCCTCGCGGTATCCGTCCTCGGTCCCCTGCACGGTGAGGTCGATCGGGTTCGCCAGCGAGCCGAGCGTTGACAGGTGGGGCGAGGCGCGCAGCCGCGCGCGGAGCGCCTCGCTCGGCGCCGCCATCTCAAGCCCGGCTGCGTCCGCGGCGTCGGCGGCAAGAACCCCGGGGCCGCCGGAGTTCGTCACAATGACCAAGCGTCTCCCGCGAACCGGCGGCAGGGTCGTGAACCCGCGGCACAGGTCGAACATCTCCTCGATCCCAGCGACGCGGATCGCCCCGCACTGCTCCAGCGCTGCGTCGTAGACGGCATCCGACCCCGCCAGCGACCCGGTGTGCGACAGCGCCGCGCGCACCCCCGACCGCGATCGTCCCGACTTGATCACGACGAGCGGTTTCGCTGCGGCGAGATGCGCCGCCGCGTCAAGGAACGCGCGGCCGTTCGAGACCGTCTCCACGTACAAGGCGACGACCTTCGTTTCCGCATCGCCTGCCAGGAAGTCGAGGAAGTCGACGTCCGTGAGGTCGACGCCGTTCCCGTAGCTCACGAACTTCGAGAACCCCACGCCTTGCTCCTCGGCCCACGACAAGACCGCGCCGCCCAGCGCGCCGCTCTGCGACACGAACGCCACGTCGCCCGACGGGGGCCGCGTCTCGAGCGTCGGGAAGAGGCGAGCCTTCGTGTTCACGATCCCGGCGCAGTTCGGACCGACGAGGCGAATGCCGGAGCGGCGGGCGGCTTCGAGGATCGCCTGCTCCTCCGCCTTCTTGCCCACCTCGGAGAACCCCGCCGTCAGGACCACCGCGACCTTGGCGCCGGCGCGCCCCGCGTCCTCGATCACGCTCGGCACGGAGTCCGCCGGAGAGGCGACCACGACGAGGTCGGGAGCGTCGGGGATCTCGCCGATCGATCGGAACCCCGGGACGCCGAGCGCCCCCTGCCCCTTCGGGCCGACGGCGGAGACGCGGCGGAACCCACCCGCCAAGAGCTGCCCGATCAGGACGTAGCCGAGCTTTCCCGGCGACGTCGAGCCGACCACGGCCACCGACTTCGGTTCGAACAGCGCCGCAGCCCAAGGCATCCGATCAGCTCCCACGCCCGACCTCAAGACCGGAACGGAAGGCCGCGACGTTCGCCTCGGCCGCGCGCGGCCATCGAGCTGCGATCGCCGTCTCCACGGCGTCAGCGCCGATGAGGTCGGAGAGCGCCGTCGTAGCGACGAGCGCGCCGAGGGTGAAGACGTTCGGAGATGCCGGCTTCCCGCCGATTGCGGGCCGCGCGGCGGGGTCGAGGAACACCGAGCGCGCCCCCGTCGCCGCGATCGCCTCGAGGACGCGCTCTCGCGCCGGGTACTCGTCGGCGCCGAGCATGACGCCCGTCGGCTCCCAGACCGCATCGTAGAGGACGAAGACCCCAC
>JAQTNX010000083.1 GCA_028713635.1 Candidatus Bipolaricaulis sp. | reverse complement strand
AGATCGACCGAGACTCCGTCTCTCCGGCAAGCGGGGTGTCGTCGCGTCCGTGGGCAAGCTCGAACAGCCTCTCTCCGTACGACCCGAACTCGCGGACGAGGAGCTCGATGTCGGCTTGGCGGAGGTCTGCGACGCGCAGAAGCCCGAGGCTGCGGAGCCTCTTCCCGGTTACCTCTCCGACGCCCCAGATCCTGCCGACCGGCAGCGGATCGAGGGTTTCGCGGACCGCGGCCGGCTGGATCATGCGAAATCCGTTCGGCTTGTTGAGTTCAGAGGCGAGCTTGGCGAGGAACCGATTCGGCGCCAGGCCAACCGAGCACGTCAGCCCGGTCTCCGCCTCCACGGCACGCTTGATCTCACGCGCCGCCAGCTCGACCGCGTCGCCATGATGGGATAGATCGAAGAACGCCTCGTCGAGCGAGATCGTCTCCATGACCGACGTCGCGCGCAGGATGACGGCGCGAACCCGCTCGGAGACCTCGTGGTACCGCTCGAACCGTCCGGAAAGGAAGATGCCGTCCGGACACCGCCGATGCGCGAGTGCCATCGGCATGGCGCTGTGAACCCCGTACGGACGTGCCTCGTACGATGCGGTCGCAACGACGCCTCGCGGTCCGAGACCTCCAACGATCACGGGTTTCCCGCGATAGGCAGGCTCGTCGAGCTGCTCGACCGCCGCAAAGAACGCGTCCATGTCGAGGTGTCCGATCCACCGCTCGCTCTCGCCGCTCACGGCCGCCGCCTCCTCGCGCGGGCCAGGCCCCGACCCATCGGCGGCTTCCTGGGCGAAGCCGCCGGCGACAGGATAGAATCCGATCCCATGGGCTTCAAGGGCCGAATCGCCCTCACCGGGCGCCCCGGCGTCGGGAAGACGACCCTCATCGAACGCCTGCTCGAGCGACTTTCCGTCTCGGCCGGCGGGATGCTGACGAAGGAGATTCGCGTGTGCGGTCACCGGGTCGGGTTCGCCATCGTCGACGTCGCCACCCGCCGAGAGGAGGTGCTCGCCCACATCCACCAGCGCATCGGCCCGAAGGTCGGCGCCTACACGGTGAACCTCAAGTCGCTGGAGGAGTTCGGAATCCCTGCGATCCTCCACGCCATTCAGGAGAACGACCTCGTCGTGATCGACGAAGTCGCCCCGATGGAAATGTCGTCGCCCCGCTTCGTTCCGGCCGTCGAGGCCGCGCTCGGAAGCTCGAAAGGGCTTCTCATCTCCACCCACGCCCACGCCGACTGCCCCATCGCGCACCGCGTCCGCCAGGAGCTGTCTCTCGTCCGCGTTCGCCTCGGGAACCGGGATGAGCTGGTGGAATCGATCCTCACATCCCTGGGCGCGCAACAGCGCGCCTAGAAAGCGGGCGCACAACAGCGCGCCTAGAAAGCGGGCGCGCAACAGCGCGCCTAGAAAGCGGGCGCACAAGAGCGCGCCTGGAAAGCCGGGCGCACAACAGCGCGCCTAGAAAGCGGGCGCGCATGAACGGGCCGTCGTCGGCGCGTCATCGCCCCGATTTCGGCACGCCCTCCCAGTCCTTGAGGAACCGCTCGATCCCGACGTCGGTCAGCGGGTGGCGGAACATCTGCTTCAGCACGGTGTACGGGACCGTCGCAATCTCCGCTCCGAGGAGCGCCGCCTCGAGGACGTGCCGCGGGTGGCGCACGCTCGCGACGATCACCTCGGTCGCAAACGCGTAGTTCTGGAGCGCCTCGAGGATCTCCGCAACGAGGTCCATCCCGCCGCCGCCCACGTCGTCGACCCGACCCACGAACGGAGAAACGAACGATGCACCGCACTTCGCCGCGAGGAGAGCCTGGTTCGCGGAGAAGACGAGCGTCACGTTGGTGCGAATGTCGTCCGCGGCAAGAACCTGCACCGCCTTCAGCCCGTTCTCGGTCATCGGGACCTTGATCACGACGTTCTCGTGAAGCGCCGCAAGAGGTCTGGCCTGGGCCACCATCCCGTCGGCATCCATGGCCGTCACCTCGGCGCTCACGGGGCCGTCGACCAGGTCGCAGATCTCCCGAATCACCTTCTCGAACGGACGCTTCTCCTTGGCGACGAGCGACGGGTTCGTCGTCACTCCGTCGATCAACCAGGCCAGGTCTCGGATCTCCTCGACGTTCGCCGTATCCAGAAAGAGCCTCATGATCCCTCCTCACTTCGTCGTGCGTTGCGTGCCCATCGCAAGTTTACCGCGTCGGCGGCGCGGCGCCCATCGAGCGTCTTCGGCGTCTCCAGGATGAACGGCACGCGTTCGAGCGCAGGGTGGCGGACGAGGGACGCGAGTCCGGAGCCGATCGCGCCGCGGCCGAGGTGCTCGTGCCGGTCCCTGCGGCTTCCGAGGCCGTGCGCGGCGTCGTTCAGGTGCACGAGTCGCAGGCGCTCGAGGCCGACGGCCCGGTCGAACCGTCGAAGGGTCGCCTCCACCGCCCTCGCCGTCCTGAGGTCGTGTCCCGCGGCGAACGCATGGCACGTGTCGAAACAGACGGCGACTCGCTCGTCGGCGACGCGCTCCACAATCGTCGCGATCTCCCCGAACCGGCCGCCGACCGTCGTTCCAGACCCTGCCGATGTTTCAAGCAGAAGCCCGACGCGGCGCGCCGCCGCGAGGACGCGCACGATGCCCGCGACCACTCGGGCGACGCCCTTCTCCACTCCCGAACCGCGGTGTGCTCCGAGGTGCGTCACGACACAGTCCGCGCCCAGCGCTTCGGCCCGCTGCATCTCCAGAACAAGAGCCGCGACCGATCGCTCGTAGAGCGCATCGTCCGGCGTTGCGAGGTTCAGGAGGTAGATGGCATGCACGGCGACAAAACGAAGGCCGCAGGCGGATGCGGAGGCCCTGAACGCGGCCGCCTCGGCGGTATCGATCGTCCGCGCGCGCCAGACGGACGGGGAGCGCGTGAAGATCTGCAGCGCCGTCGCGCCCAGCGCTCGAGCTTCGTCGACCGCACCGGGGAATCCTCGACCCGGCCCGCCCGCGATCGAGAGGTGAGCCCCCAGCACGAATCCGCTCGCTCCGTCGATCGCGCGCCGCATGCCGCGATCATCCCCGGCATCGACCCCGGGGACAACCGGTTGAACGAAGTCCGGTTCGCCGCTACGGTATCCGCGCGGAGGGATCCCCATGAAGATCGACGTCGTCATCATCGGAGCGGGGCCGGGCGGGTACGCCTGCGCCATCCGCTGTTCTCAGGTCGGGCTTCGGACTGCCCTGGTCGAAGAGAAGAAGGTCGGCGGCGTCTGCCTGCACTGGGGGTGCATCCCGACGAAGGCGCTCTACGCCGCGACGAAGCTGCTTCACCAAGCCGCCACGGCGCCCGAGATGGGGATCTCGTTCGCTCCGCCCGCCGTCGATATTCCCGCGCTCGCCGCGTGGAAGGACCGAGTCGTCGAGACCCTTGCCGGAGGCATCACCACCCTGCTGACGAAGGGCGGGGTCGCGATCTACTCGTCCCACGCCGAACTCGAAGCACCCCGCCGAGTGCGGCTTGCGACAGGAGAGACCCTCGAAGCCGACCGGATCGTTCTCGCCACCGGCTCCGCGCCGATCGAGATCCCCGGCTTTCCGTTCTCCGATCCCGCCGTCTGGTCCTCCGATGACGCGCTGGCTCTGCACGAGGTCCCACGCCGACTCGTCGTCATCGGGGGCGGCGTCATCGGCCTCGAACTGGCGAACATCTATCGCCGCCTGGGAAGCGGCGTCACGGTCGTCGAACTCCTCCCCGAGATCTTGGCGACCCTCGACCTCGATCGTCGCACGATCGCGGGACTGAAACGTTCCCTCACGGCGCAAGGAATCCGTTTGCTGACGGGCGTCAAAGCCACGGGCATCGCGCGGGCCAAGGCCCCGTCAGACGAGGTTGTCGTCACGACGGAGGGCGGCGAGCCGCTGCACGCCGACCGCGTCCTCGTCGCCGTCGGGCGGCGGCCCAACTCGGGCGGCCTCGGCCTCGACCGCGTCGGCCTCTCTCCGGATCGGCGCGGCGCCCTCGCGGTCGATGCGGGATGGCGGACGGCGGTCGACGGCATCTACGCGATCGGCGACCTCGTCGCCGGCCCGATGCTCGCCCACAAGGCGACCGCCGAGGGCGTGGCGCTCGCCGACACGTTCATCGGCGAACCGCCGACGGGCTTCTCCGCCGAGGAGATCCCGCAAGCGATCTTCACGGACCCGGAAGTCGCCTCGGTCGGCGTGTCGGAGAAGACGGCCAGGGAGCAAGGGATCGACATCCTCGTCGGGCGGTTCCCGTACGGCGCGCTCGGAAAAGCCCTTGGAATGCGTGAGCCGGACGGCTTCTTCCAGGTCGTCGCCGACGCCGCCGATCATCGGGTGCTCGGCGTGCAGATCCTCGGCGCCGAGGCGTCGGATCTGATCGGGGAGGCCGCAATCGCTGTGCGGAATCGAATGTCGCTCGAGTCGGTGGCGCACACCGTGCACGCGCACCCGACGCTCCCTGAGGGCCTCCAGGGGGCCGCGGAACACGCGCTCGGTCGAGCGATCCACACCGCCAACCGCTGATCTCGCAGCGGCCGAGCGGCTCAGCCTCGAGTTCTGCGGCTCACGGCGAGAAGTGACGCCGGGGCGCCGCCCTCCGCGGAGCCCCGGCCGGAGCTGCCCGCCCGCGCGGCCGTCGGTCAGGCGGCCGACTCGCTAGACCTTCGTCTGCTTGTCGACCTCGGCGTCGTCGTGGACGTCGAGCGTTTCCGTGTACTCGACGGTCTTGATGTGGCACCCCGGTCCGATGACGACGCGCTTCCCCCGAACGACGTCGGCCGTCGTGCCCTCGAGCTCGATCTCGTCGCCCTCGATCGACGTCGTCGTGAGCTCCGCGGCCGCGCCCCGCCAGAACATCCGCACGAGCCCGTCGAGGAGGATGCTCTTCTCGCGCAGGCCGCCGCGCTCGACGTGGATCGACTCCCCGCCGATCTCCCGCGCGCTGCACTTCCCGCCAAGGTGGATCTCGACCTTGTCGGCCGAGAGCAGACCCTCGACGTCGAACCCGCCGCTCGCCTTGAAGATGTCCGCCTCGAGGTTCCCTCCGACGCGGATGTGGCCGCTCACCTTCACGTACTCGCTCGAGAGGCTCCCCGAGACGCGGAACGAGCCCGAGCACTTCATCTCCTTGACCTTGGCGTCGCCTTCGATGCGGCCCGCGCCACTGACCGCCATCTCGTCGGCCGTCACAGGCCCGTCGAACACGCCGCTCCCAGAGATGGAGATCGTGGTCGCCTCGGTCTTCCCGCTGACCTTCCCTGCGCCCGAGATGCGGATCTCCTCCGCCTTCAGGTCGCCGTCCACCTTGCCTGCGCCGGAGATGGAGACCCGCGCGTAGTCGCCGCCGCTCAGCTTCCCGGCTCCCGACATGCTGATCGATCGTCGTTCGTCGCTCATCGTTCCTCCTCCGGTGCGGGCCGGCCCGAGCCGGGCTCCTCGCTTCTCGCCGCGACGTCAAGCTTGATGCGGTTGAGCAGGTCCTGAAGATCCACCCGACCAATCGTGGTGACGTCGGGATCGAAGAGAGCGTCCGCCGACGCGATCACCACCAGGCTGATCTCGGCCGAGATCCCCCCGCCGGAGATCCGCTTCCGCAGGAGGTGAAGGTCGAGGCGACCGCCCGTGATCCGTTCGAGGAGAGCCTCGTCGACCCGTGCCCGCAGGGTGCGCTGCACGAGGTCAAGCTCCTCCGCGCGTGCCGTCGGCTTCAGACGGCTCACCGCGCCCACGCACAACGCATCCTGGATCGACAGAACCTTCTTCGGACCCGCCTGGATATCGCAGGCCTCAAGCACCGATGCGTCGACGCCCTTCATACGGCGGATCCTCTCGAGAGACACCTGCAACTTGGCGTTGACCTGTTCCGTGATCACGTCGGCGAGATCGTCGAGCGGGTGGGTGTCTTTCATGTCCTTGATCCGCGCGACGCGCTCCAGGATCTTCTCCCGCGGGAAGAACGTCTCTTGCCCTGTGAACGTCGAGCGCCGGATGAACCACGCCTCGGGGATTAGCCCCTTGCGCTTCCAGCGGTAGAGCTGTCCGTAGGAGATCCCCGCCAACTCGAGGACCTCCTTCTTCGAGACCAGCTGCTCCTCGTCCATGGGTTCCACCTCCGGGCCGCACGTCTAGGTCCTGTTCCTATCCGGCTCGAATCTCGGTGAGCGCACAGCTCAAGGCATTGTAACAGAACACTGTGTCGCTGTCAACGGCTGCCCGAAGCGTCAGTCCGGCGTCGGTGGTCCGTAGTCGAAGCCGTGAGGTCTGCCGGCGAATGCGAGAGTCACACGCACGTGGAGGCCGGTGGCGACGGACCCCAGGCGATGTCGAGCGGGCGTTATGACCCCAGACTACGCGTGCGGTCCGCCTCTGACCACGGACTCCGGACCGTCGACCCTGGACGCTGTCTCGGCTCTACTTCCCCGGACACTGTTTCGCGACAGCCGCGTCGATTCCTTTGTTCCCGTAGGCCTTGTCGAAGTGCGCGGAGAACTCGGACGCGAGCTTGGCCGCCCGGAGGTCGTAGGCCGCGGGGTCCTTCCATGACTTCCTCGGATGAAGGACGTCGGCCGAGACACCGGGACAGGTCCGAGGAATCGACACGTGGAACAGCGTGTCATCCTCATACTTCACACCCCGCAGTTCGCCAGAGAGAGCCGCGTGGACCATGGTGCGGGTCAGCGTGATGTCCATCCGCTTCGCTTCGCCGTACGGGCCGCCGCTCCAACCTGTGTTCACGAGGTACACGTCGGTTCCGTGCTCGTCGAGCTTCTCGCCGAGCATGCGCGCATAGACGTCGGGGTTCCTCGGCATGAACGGCTCGCCGAAGAACCGCGAGAAGGTCGTCTTGGGCTCGACAATCCCCGTCTCCGTTCCCGCCAGCTTGCTCGTGTACCCCATGAGGAACCACAACATGGCCTGTTCCTTCGACAGCCGAGCGATCGGAGGCAACACGCCGTTGGCGTCCGCGGTGAGGAAGAGGATCGTCTTCGGGTGTCCGCCGGCCGACGACGCCTTGACGTTCGAGAGGAACTCGAGCGGGTAGGAGCCCCGCGAGTTCGGAGTGAGCCGGTCGTCAAAGAGGTCGAAGGTTCCGTCCGGGTAGATCATCGCGTTCTCGACGATGGCCCCGTGCTTCTCCGGCGACGCGGGGTGGAAGATGGCCTGGTGAATCTCCGGTTCCTTCTTCGCGTCGAGGTCGATCAGCTTGGCGTAGCAGCCGTTCTCGAAATTGGCGATGCCGTCGTCGCTCCACGCGTGCTCGTCGTCGCCGAGGAGTGCGCGGCGCGGGTCGGCGGAGAGCGTCGTCTTGCCCGTCCCCGACAATCCGAGCAGCAAGGCGACGTCCCTGTCGGGACCTTCGTTCGCGGAGCAGTGGAGCGGCAGGATTCCCTCCGCCGGGAGGTAGTAGTTCATGACGGAGAAGACCATCTTCTTCACGGACCCGCAGTACGCCGAGCCGTAGACCACGCCGATGCGGCGGTCGAGGTCCATGGCGATGACCATTGTCGAGGTCTTCTTCGTCGCGGGATCGACGCGAAGCCGCCCCTCGTAGTGCTTGGGGTCTAGCTTGTCGTAAGGAAGGGCGATGAGGCGGAACGGGCGCTTCGCGAAGATGCTCCGGCCGACGTCGGTCGGCACGGCGCGGAACATGTTGTCGGCGAACAGCGATGTCAACGCGCGGTCGGTGACGAGCTTGATCGGAAGCGCGTACGCCGAGTCGGCCCCGACCACGCGATCGATCTCGTACAGCCTTCGCTTCCCGCGCAGCGTCGCAAACGCATCGTCGAGGATTCGATCGAACGTGTCCTCCCCGATCGGATTGTTGTTCGGCGAGTCCCAATCGATTTCGGCCTCGCTCGATGCTCGGCGGACGATCACGGTGTCCTTCGGGCTGCGACCCGTCGACTCCCGCGGCGTCCAGGTTGCGAGCGCGCCGGAGGAGCAAACCACGGCCTCCTTGTGCGTCATCACATCCCGGATGAGCTGGGCGCGCGAAAGGTTCTTGGCCACATTGGGTCGTGCGAGGAGCTCCTGCAGACTGCGATCGAAGTCCATCCCTACCTCACTCGTGTGTCGGTCGCCGGCTCGGCGTGACCGCAGATGCCCGGATCATAGCCAACCAATCCCACATTATAAAGGTGCAATTCTCATGCAGCGGGACTGCGCTCTTCGTACTGTGGCTAGGTAGCTCATGGCCCGTTCCAAAGGCACGGGACTGTGGTACTCGCCTGACACCGGATCGACGGCCCCGCCAGGCTCAATGCCCGCAAGCACAAGCCCCGTCCCCTTGAGCAGGAGGCAGAGGTCAGCCGGTCCGTAGCATCGCAGCGACTGCGTCACGGCCTCTTCCGGACGCACGTTCGGCCACCAGGTGTCGAGCATTCGGCCGCCGACCGCGTCGAACCCGTATCGGCGCGACGCGTCGCCGAAGAGCATCGTCGTTCCGGCAGCCGCGGCCCAGTACGAGGGTGCATAGACCTCGATAAGCGCCGATCCGTCTTGCTCGAGCCACCGAGCGATCCGCCTCAGGAGCCGCCGTTGGTCGTCGTCCTCGCCGACCCCGAATCCGTCGAAGCAACAGACAACGTCGAATCTTCCGCCGGGTTCGAACGTGTAGTAGTCGGCGTGGATCGCCTCCATTCTTCCTCGGAAGTCGGCCCTCGCCCGTCTACGCGCGCTTTCGATGGCCCGGAGGCTACTATCCATGGCCACAACGATGTGTCCAAGTTCAGCAATGGCCGCCGCCGTCTGTCCCCCGCCACATCCAAGCTCGAGCACGCGCGCCTGGCGGCCGCCGAGGAGCCGAGCGATACGAAACGCTCGCTCGCGGTCTGAAGCCATGATCTCGCCGCGGCAGCACCCCGTCCACTCATCCTGCTTGTCGTAGAACGTCCGGACCCAGTCCACGGCGCAGTCTACTCCCTCCGCTCCTCGCAGGAGTGGGAGACGTCAAGCGCTCTCGACACGAATTCCAAAGAGGCCGATCGCGCTCCGCGTCGTCGACTCTGCGACCGCCTCCGAGGCGGCCCCCCGCAGTTCGGCGATGGTCTTCGCGACGAGCTCGACGTAGGCGGGCTCGTTTCTCTTGCCGCGATGCGGTACGGGGGTGAGGTACGGGCAGTCGGTCTCGAGCAGGATCCGATCGAGCGGCACGCGGCGGACGGCGTCGCGCAACGCGCTGTTCGCCGGGTAGGTGAGCGGCCCGCCCACGCCGAGGTGAAAGCCGAGGTTGAGAAAGGTTCTCGCCAGGGCGAAGTCCCCAAGGAAGGAATGGACGACGCCGCGGCGCGTCGCTCCCGCATCGCGCAGGATACGGACGAGATCGTCGGTCGACTCGCGGTTGTGGATGACGACGGGAAGTCCGACCCGCTCGGCCAACTCGAGCTGCTCGGCGAAGACCCTCCT
>JAQTNX010000082.1 GCA_028713635.1 Candidatus Bipolaricaulis sp. | reverse complement strand
CGGGCGGTGCCCTCGATGATCTTCATCGCGGACTCCAGCTTGTACGTGTTCAGATCCGGCAGCTTGCGTTCGGCGATCCGGCGAACCTGCTCCCGTGTGATGCGGGCCACCTTGTTCAGGTTCGGTTGACCGGACCCCGTCTGGATCCCGGCCGCCATCTTGATCAGCTCCGCGGCCGGCGGCTGCTTCAGCACGAAGTCGAACTTGCTCCCCATGTAGACGGAGATGATGACCGGGATGATGACCCCGGGCGTCTCGCCCTTCGTGGCATCGTTGAACTTCTTGCAGAAGTCCATGATGTTGAGCTTGTGCTCGCCGAGCGCGGGTCCGACCGGAGGTGCCGGCGTGGCTTGGCCAGCCGGGATCTGCAACGTGATCTTCGCAATGGCAGTTCGTGCCATACGACCTCCTCCCCTTTCCTCTCGTGTTTCGAACTACAGCTTCTCGATCCCCTCGAACCCGAGACGCACTGGCGTCTCGCGTCCGAAGATCTTGACCATGACCGTGATCTCTTCGGCGTCCTTGTCGATCTCCTTGATCTCCCCGGTGAAGTCGGCGAAGGGGCCGTCGACGATCTCGACGACCTCACCCACGGTGAAGTCGACCTCGATCTTCGGCTCACCGGACGCCGTGGCGAGCGAAGCGGACGCCGCACTCGAAGCGACCGGCACGGCCAGGAGGCCGGCCTTCCGCTTGATCAGCTTCATCTCCGGCCCCTCGATCGGCATCGGCTTGAACTTGGAGCCGACGTAGCGGACCGCTCCCTTGATCCCGTCGATCAACTCCATCATCTGCTCGTCTTCGAGCCCCAGTCGTCCGAAGACGTACCCCGGGAACAGCCGCCGCTTCTCGATGCGCTGGATCGTCACGACGCGCTTGTCTTTGTACTCCTTCACCTTCAGGAGTCCCGACGCGCGGCTGGGAATCACGTCCTCGTCCTCGATCGTGTCACCCTGTTCGAGCGTCTGGCCCTTGCGGATGCGCGCGACGTACTTCTCCGGGATCAGCCGTTTCTTCTCTTTTCCGTCGGCCTGTTCGAACGTCACCCGGCGAACCTTGTCTCGCTGCACCACGGCACCTCGGTTGGCGATGACGAACCGCTCGTCGCTGTCCGTCGTCAGAGGGACGCCGTTGCGGATCTTCTCCCCAACACGAATGTCGCGGCGGACATGCTTGTCGGCTGGGACGAGGTACGTCTCCTCGTTCCGGTTCGTGAGCTCGATGATGACGCGCTGCAGCATCTCGACGTCGGTGATCTTCGCGCCCTCTTCCATATGGCGTTCGGGCTTCCGAGCGAGGGGCTCACCACGCTGGATGCGCTCGTTCGGCTTGGCGACGAGATCGTAGTCGTACGGGATCCGGTACTCCGTGGCCGACCCGCGTCGGCTGCGCGACGTGATGACCTCTTCCACCGGCACGAGGAAGAACGTCTCTTCCCCCTCGACGGTGAAGGACTCCGCCGCCCTCTCCCAAGCGCGCTTGCGGATCCGATCATTGAGGTCTTCCTTGACCTTCAACTCGGACCCCGCATAGGTCTGGATCGCGTACCATTTCTTCAGTCGCATGGTGGTTGGAACCAGCTATGCCTGGAAGACGTAGCGAAGGATCAGGCCGATGACTCCGTCGACACCCCAAATGTAGAGCGTGAGAACCACGGTCAACAACAGGATCAACGCCGTCAGCGAAATGACCTCGTTGCGCGTCGGCCAGCTGACGCGCGCGACTTCCTGCCGCACTCCTTTGAGATAGTTCACCATCCGCTCGATCATCTGCGTCTCCTCGCCTAGGGATCGCCCTTGCAGGCCCGGAGGGGCTCGAACCCCCGACCTTCCGATTTGGAGTCGGATGCTCTGCCAATTGAGCTACGGGCCTGTATCACGCCATCGGCCCGACACGGGCCTGGCTCACACCGTTGACCCCGCCGCAGGCTCTTGCTCATCGGTCCGACGGGGGGCTAGACCTCCTTGTGGAGCGTGTGCTTGCGGTCCCACTTGCAGTACTTGTTCAGCTCAAGCTTGCCTCGAGCGGTGGCCTTGTTCTTCTTCGTGTGGTAGTTCCGCCGGCCGCACTCGCCGCATGCGAGCGTGACGTGGACGACCGCTTCGCCCTTCTTTGCCATGAGCCGATTCCTCTCTTAGGCTACTCGAGAATCTTTGCCACGACGCCGGCGCCGATGGTCTTTCCGCCCTCGCGGATGGCGAACCGGAGCCCGACGTCCATCGCCACGTGGTGCATCAGTTCGCCCGTGAAGACGACGTTGTCACCCGGCATGACCATTTCCACGCCCTCGGGCAGGATCACGGTGCCGGTGATGTCCGTCGTGCGGAAGAAGAACTGCGGCCGGTACCCCGTGAAGAACGGCTTCTGCCGCCCGCCTTCATCGCGGGTCAGGACGTAGATGGATCCCTCGAACTTGGTGTGCGGCGTGATCGTCTTCGGAGCCGCGAGAACCTGTCCGCGCTCGACCTGATCCTTGTCGATGCCGCGCAGCAGAATCCCGACGTTGTCGCCAGCGATCGCGTACTCGAGCGTCTTGTTGAACATCTCGAGGCTCGTCGCAACGGTCTTCACGATCTGATCGTGGATTCCGACGATCTCGACTTCCATTCCCGGAGTGATCTTGCCGCGGTCGACGCGGCCGGTCACGACGGTACCGCGCCCCTTGATCGAGAAGACGTCTTCGATCGACATCAGGAACGGCTTGTCCTCGTCGCGGTCCGGAAGCGGGATGAACGAGTCCACAGCGGCCATCAGGTCGAAGATCGGCTTCGCGGCCGGGGAGTCTGCGCTCTCCGCCTGCATCGCCAGAAGCGCAGAGCCGCGGATGATCGGCGTCTCGTCGCCCGGGAACTCGTACTTCGACAAGAGGTCGCGGATCTCCATCTCAATCAGGTCGATCAGCTCGGGATCGTCGACCTGGTCGACCTTGTTCAGGAAGACGACGATCGCCGGCACGTTCACCTGGCGGGCAAGAAGGACGTGCTCTCGCGTCTGCGGCATCGGCCCGTCCGTGGCCGAGACGACGAGGATCGCTCCGTCCATCTGCGCGGCGCCGGTGATCATGTTCTTGATGTAGTCGGCGTGTCCCGGACAGTCGATGTGGGCGTAGTGGCGGGTTTCCGTCTCGTACTCCACGTGCGCGACGTTGACCGTCAGAATCTTCGTCGCGTCGCGTCGGAACAGCTTGGCGTCGGCCTTCGCCACCTGATCGTACGATCGCTCCTGAGCCAATCCTTTGGACGCCAGCACCTTGGTGATCGCCGACGTCAACGTCGTCTTGCCATGGTCGATATGGCCGATCGTCCCGATGTTCAGGTGAGGCTTGTTCCTCGCAAATGCTTCCTTCGCCATTCCTTAGACCTCCTCAGCGACAGTAGGTTCGACGATCTTCCGTCCGATCAAACAAAAAACGTCCGCCGCGAGCATAAGCCCGCGGCCGGAGTCGAACCGGCGACCTCCCCCTTACCAAGGGGGTGCTCTACCTCCTGAGCCACACGGGCACGTCCAACTCCGCCGGGTTTGCAGTGTACCCGAAACCCGCGGGGGCTTCCAGCTCAAGTGGAGGGGGAGGGATTTGAACCCCCGTAGGCGTACGCCAACGGATTTACAGTCCGCCCCGTTTGGCCACTTCGGTACCCCTCCGAGACAACGACAAGAGCCAGCGGCCAGAGTTGAACTGGCAACCTACTGATTACAAATCAGTTGCTCTGCCGGTTGAGCTACGCTGGCAGCTTGCTCGAGTCCGTGGAATTGTACGGAACCCGTTTCGCCCGGTCAAGACGCCGCGTCCGGCCTCTCCGCACCTTGTCCGGCTCTAGTTCGCGCGGGCGCGAGACGGAGTTCTAGGTCCCGCGATCGAGGCGACGTTCGAGCTCCGCCCGCAACTCCTCGCGGTCGCCGATTCCCTGGACGCGCAAGATCACGTCACGCCGATCGCCGTTTGTGGGCCCGTTCGTCATGCTCACGATGTGGACGTTCCGGGCGCGGAGCACCTCAAGGACTCTGTAGAGCTCCTCCGACCCCGCCTGGAGTCGAAGCTCCATCCGCGTCCCCTCGAGCCCGATGCCGAGGCCGTCCGCGAGTCCGCGAAGCACCGCGCTCTGCGTGATAACGCCGACCAGCAGGTCCCCGTCCGTCACCGGCAGAACCACAAGGCGGTTCTCCAGCATGATCAGCGTCGCCTTCTCCAGCGTGTCCGTCGGCGAGACCGAGAACCTCACCGGGTGGGCGATGGCCTCGATCGGAGACTCCCAATCCACGATCCCCTTGAGCGATCCGCGGGTAACAAACCCCCGCAGGCGGCCGTCTTCGGAGGTCACGAGAAGGACTCCGAACCCGTGCTCTTCCATCAGCCTGCGGACCGTCCCGGCCGTGGTGGACGGAAGAGCGGTCACGGCATCCCGCTGCATGTGTCGGGCGACGTTCATTCCTGCTCGGCTTGGGCCTGTGCGACGACCTTCTCCTGGATGTTTCCAGGAACCTGTTGGTATCTCGCGAAGTCCATCCGGAACGTGGCTCGCCCCTGCGTGCGCGACTTGAGGTCGAGGGCGTAGTTCAGCAGCTCGGCAAGCGGAGCCTCGGCGACGACCACCGTCGTCTTCCCCGCCGGCTCCATCCCCAGGATGCGCCCGCGGCGCCCGTTCATGTCGCTGATGATGTCCCCCATGTGATCCTCAGGCACACGCACCCTGACGGACATGATCGGCTCGAGCAGGCAAGGCTCCGCGTTGTCGAACGCCTCGCGGAACGCGCCCCTTGCGGCGAGCTTGAAGGCAAGCTCGGAGGAGTCGACCGGGTGGAAGCTTCCGTCGAAGACCGCCACGAGGATCTCCGTGACCGGGAACTTCGCCAGGCTGCCCTGTTCCAGGGCCTCAAGAATGCCCTTCTCAACGCCGGGCACGTACTGGTTTGGGATCGACGCGCCCTTGATCTCGTCGACGAACTTGAACCCGCCCTCCCCCTTGTACGGCTCGACCCGCAGCCACACCTCGCCGAACTGGCCGCGCCCGCCCGTCTGCTTCTTGTGGCGGTACTTGGCCTCGGCCTTCTTCCGGATGGTCTCCTTGTACGGAATCCGAGGTTGGCGGGTTTCGAGCGACACGTTGTATCGATTCTTCAGCCTCTCGATGAACACGGAGACGTGCACGTCTCCCATCCCGTGCAGGGTGAGCTCCTTCGTCACGGGATCGCGTTCGACAACGATCGTGGCCTTGGTCGCCGCGATTTCCTTCAGCGCCGCACCCATCTTGTCGACGTCCGCCTGGCTCTTCGGGACGATCGTCCGCGAGAAGACCGGCCTCGGAAACTCCAGCATCGGGAACGCCTCTCCGCCCTGGCTGACCCCGAGCGTCGCTCCGAGCGCGATGTGCTCCGCCTTGGCGATCGCGACGATCTCGCCGGGGCCTGCTTGGGGAACGCGCTTCTGCTTCGTCCCGTCGAGGGCATAGAGGTCGCGCACGTCGACCTTCGCACCGGAGACGACGTCCACAAGGGCCTTCCCTTCTTGAACGACCCCCTCGAGGACGCGCACGAAGGAAAGTCGCCCGAGGTACGGGTCGCTGGCCAAGTTGAACGCCACCGCCCGGCACGGAGCCCCTGCGTTCCCCATCCGCGGCGTAGCGTAGCTGACGAACGCCTTCACGAGCTGGTCGATTCCCTTCCCCTCCGTCACCGACGAGCAGAGGACCGGGACGATGGCGCCGGTCGCGATCCCTTTGACGAGCGCCTGAGCGATCTCGCTCTCGCTGATCGCGGCTTCATCGAGGAACTTCATCATCAAGTCATCGTCGGCCGCCGCCACTTCCTCCAGAAGAGCGCCGCGCGCCATCTCGACCTCATCGGCCAATTCCGCCGGGATGTCCTTCTTCCCCTTGTCGGCAAAGCTGATGAGTCGGTTCGAAACGAGGTCAACCATGCCCGTGAATGCTCCGCCGGTGCGGATGGGCATCTGGACGGCGACGAACTTCCCCTCGAACTGGCCGCGCAGATCGGCCAACGCCTTGTCGAAATTGGCGTTCTCCTTGTCCATCAGGTTCACGAGGACGATCATCGGGCGCTTCGCGCCGCCGGAGATCTCCCATGCGCGCTCCGTGACGACCTCCACGGCCTTCTCCGCGTTCACCATGAGGACCGTCAGATCCGCGATGGGGATTCCCTTGTACATCTCCTCGATGAACTCATCGCCGCCCGGCGTGTCGAGGAGAGTGATCGGAACGCCATCTGCCTGGAACGCGCCAAAGCCCATGTCGAGCGTGTGCCCGCGCTCCTTCTCCTCCTGCGACGCGTCCAGCGTGATCTGCTCTTTGGTGCCCGCACGCGCCAAGAGCGCGGCGGTGAGGGCTGTTTTCCCAGTGCCGGAATGCCCCACCAAGCAGATGGTCCGAGCCTGCCCCATGTCGATTTCCCCCTTGGGTGAACGATAAGTGGTCTTGCGGAGTATATCGGCCCCCTTCGAGGGGAGCAAGAATCGCCGCTACGGTTGCGGTTCTGCTCTTCGCCCACGTTCGCAGCCGGCGCTCCGTCCGTTTGCCGCCGGCGCTCCGTCCGTTTGCCGCCGGCGCTCCGTCCGTTTGCCGCCGGCGCTCCGTCCAGTCGCCGCCGGTACTTCGTCTGTCAGCCCCGCCCTCCGCACTCCGTCCATTTGCGGCTCCGTCCGCGTTTGCGGCCCCGCCTGGCGCCCCGCACTCCGTCCATTTGCGGCTCCGTGCGCGCTTGCGCCCCGCACTTCGTCCGTTCGCGTTTGCGGCCCCGCCCTCCGCACTCCGTCCATTTGCGGCTCCGTCCGCGTTTGCGGCCCCGCCTGGCGCCCGCCGCACTCCGTCCATTTGCGGCTCCGTGCGCGCTTGCGCCCCCGCCCTCCGTTCGCGTTTGCGGCCCTCTATGCCACCGCGTATCCTCTCCGCCCTTCCTCTGCATCGAAGCCGGGGACGTACCGCACATCGCAGGAGGTTCACATGGCGACGCAACTCTTGCTCGGAGACGAAGCGCTGGCTCAAGGCGCGATCGATGCCGGGCTTTCTGCGGCGTACGCGTACCCCGGCACGCCATCGACAGAGATCACCGAGCACATCCTGCGCAGCCCGGAGGTCCGAGCCGGCGAGGTCGTCTGCCGCTGGGCCACGAACGAGAAGACCGCCCTCGAAGCGGCGCTCGGCGCGAGCTACGCGGGAAAGCGCGCGATGGCGAGCATGAAGCACGTCGGGCTGAACGTCGCTGCCGATCCCTTCGTGAACGCCGCGATCTCCGGCGCCCACGGGGGTCTCCTCGTCAACGTCGCCGACGATCCATCCATGCACTCGTCCCAGAACGAACAGGACTCGCGGCTGTACGCCGACCTCGCGCTCGTCCCGTGCTTTGAGCCCTCCGACCAACAAGAGGCCTACGCCGTCCCGGCGCTCGCCTTCGACCTGTCGGAGACGTACCGCATCCCGGTCCTCATCCGCCTGACGACCCGGCTCGCGCACTCCCGCGCCACGGTCGACGTCGGCGGGCGACGTCCGCAGAACCCGCTCTCGCGGCCCGATCAGCCTGAGCGGTTCATCCTCCTCCCGGCGATCGCCAAGCGGAGCTACGAGCGCCTCGTTTCCCTCCAACCCGACTTCATCCGCGAAAGCGAGGCGAGCTCGCTCAACCGCCTGTCGAAAGACGGCGACCGTGCGCTCGGCATCGTGGCGTGCGGCATCGCCCACAACTACCTCCTCGAAGTCACGAACGGCACGCCGGGGCACCCGGTCCTCAAAGTCGGCCAGTACCCACTTCCTGTGCGTGACGTCGAGTGGCTCGTCGAGCACTGCGGCCGGATCCTCGTGCTCGAAGAGGGGTACCCCTACGTGGAAGCGAAGCTCCGCGGACTCCCGCCGCGCTCGGCCCCGGCAATCCACGGCCGCCTCACGGGCGACGTCCCGCGGACCGGCGAGCTGTCGCCGGACGCCGTCGCGATGGCGATCGGACTCGGCGCGCTTGCCCGTCGGGCGACGTCTTCCGTCCCGGCGCCGCGTCCCCCCGCCTTGTGCCCCGGCTGCCCGCACGCCGACACGTGCAAGGCGCTCGCCGAGGTCCTCGCGTCCCGCCGCGACTCCGCCCGTGTCTTCTCCGACATCGGGTGCTACACGCTCGGCGCGCTCCCGCCGCACGGCGTCATCAACACGTGCGTTGAGATGGGTGCGTCGATCACGATGGCCCACGGCGCGTCCGAGGCCGGCCTGCGTCCCGCCGTCGCCCTCATCGGCGACTCGACGTTCGCCCACTCCGGGATGACGGGACTCCTCGACTGCGTCAACGCCAAGGCCGACGTCACCGTCATCATCGTCGACAACCTCACGGTGGCGATGACCGGCGGCCAACGCTCCGCGGCCGAGAACCGGCTCGTCTCCATCTGTCGAGGGCTCGGAGTCGACGAAGCGCACATCCGCGTCGTCGAACCGCATCCGCGGAACCACAAGGAGAACGTCGCCGTCCTCGACGAAGAGATCCGATACGCTGGGACGTCTGTGATCATCGCGCAGCGTGAGTGCATCCAGACGGCCAAACGATCGGCGCGCCGCGGGACCCAGGGGAGCCAGGAATGAAACGCGATATCATCCTCGCCGGCGTCGGCGGCCAGGGGCTGTTGGCCCTCGCGGCCGTACTCGGTCAAGCGGCCCGCGAACTCGGCCTCCACCTGAAGCAGGCCGAGGTTCACGGCATGGCCCAGCGCGGCGGCGTCGTGCAGAGCCACGTCCGCTTCAGCGACCGCCCCGTCCACTCCGACCTTGTCCGCGAGGGAACGGCGGACCTTGTCCTCTCGCTCGAGCCCATGGAAGCGCTCCGCTACCTTCCGTACCTCAAGCCCGACGGAGCCCTTGTCTCCGACACGCGCCCCGTGCGCAACATCCCGGAGTACCCGAACATCGACCGCATCCTCGCCGAGCTGCGGACAATCTCTCCTCATCGCCTCGTCGACGCCACCGCTCTCGCCGACCGCGCCGGGTCGCCCCAGGCGAGCAACCTGGTCGTCCTGGGCGCCGGGTTCCCGTTCCTCGGTCTCCCCATGGAGGTTCTCGAAGACGGAATCCGCGCCGTTTTCGCCGGCAGGGCGGATTCCGTCATCGCGTCGAACCTCCGCGGGTTTGCGCTCGGCGTCGAGTGGGCGCAAGCGGCATCGTAGAGCCCTAGAGCGTCGAACGCGCGCGCAGCTTGCCGGCCGGAGACTGTCCCGCTAGGCTATTCGTGTCTGGAGAGTTCCGGGAGGTCGAGATGCGCAAACTGGTCGGGATCCCTGTCGTTCTCATCGTTTTCCTCATCGCCGGTTCGTGCTTGGTTGCGCCGGAGTCGGCGAACGTCGTTCGCATCGGTATCGTCACGGACGTCCACGTCCACGACACGAACTCGCCCAACGAGCACAAGGTCATGGCGGGCTACGAGCCTCGGC
>JAQTNX010000081.1 GCA_028713635.1 Candidatus Bipolaricaulis sp. | reverse complement strand
ACTCTCGCAGATCCTGGGAGAGGACCATGCCGATGTAGTACCCTCCGAGGCCCAGGCTCTCCGCGGCGATGACAACGTTGTGTAGGGCGATGGTCGCGTCCCAGTACGAGATGAAGAGGTTGACGGCCTGATCGTTGTAGAATGGCGCGTCATTCAACTCGTAGTAGCGCTTGACGCGGTACAGATCCACGATGGCGACGACGGCCAGGGGGCCTGTGATGTACCCGATCTTCTCCAGGATCTTGGGATCGTCGAGAACGATGAACGCGTACGGCTGCATGCATCCCGCCGTCGCGGCACGGATCCCGGCGCGCAGGATCGTGTCGATCGTCTCCCCCGGGACGGGATCGGGCTTGAACTTCCGAATCGACCGGTGGTTCATCAAGCAGTCGATGACTGGGTTCGTCTTCTGCATGGTGCTCCTTCTGGGGTCTCGCTTCTGATGGGCAAGCCTAGGGTATGCGGACCTCGATCAATGCGCCAGGTGCCCACGCCGGCCTGAGTCGCGTGGCTCCGAGGTCCAGCATGGTAGCAGCGGTCGCCGACGAGATGACGGCCGAGCCCAGCGCGCCAACCTGTTCCGCTATACTGGCGGTCGCGAAGCGACGCTGGAGGGAGGGCGTCCGGTGCGGCTGAGTTGGGAGAACGGGGCGGGGCTCGGCAGGATGGCCCTTCGGGCTGGCGAGCGGATCCTGGTCGTATTCGCAGTGGGCCTGGCGACGGCCTTCTTCACGCTCTTCGCCCTCGACCTCGCTCGAGGTGCGTCCACGGGGGACGCCTTGGGGCACGCGAGCCGCGAGTTCTCCGCCTACGTCGCCCGCCTGTCGGACGGAGACTTGGGGACGACCTCCGTCGGCGGCCCGACGTCGCGCAGGCTTCCCGTGGCGCAGGTTCTTGCGGTCACCCTTCCTCGAAGCCTCGGTCTCCTCGGCGTGACGCTCGGCGTCGCGACCTTGGTCGGCGTCCTCCTCGGAGCGGCGGCCGCGGTGTCGAGGCGTCGACTCGCCTCGTCGTTTCTCCTCTTTTGTTCGATCGTTGGCGCTTCAGCGCCGAGCTTCTTCGTCGCCCTTCTTCTCCAGATCGTCGTTCTCAAGGCGACTCAGTTCGCGGGCCGCAACGTGCTGCCGGTCGGCGGGTTTGGCTGGGGCGGGGAGCTGGTTCTGCCGACGTTGGTCCTTGCGGCGAGGCCGGTGTCCCAGATTGCGCGGATCACGTTCATCAAGGTGCGAGAGATCCTGGAGCAGGACTACATCCGCACAGCTCACGGGAAAGGAGTTGCGTTCCGCAGAATCCTCTCACGCCACGTCGCCCGGAACGCCGTGATGCCGGTGTTGACCACGGCCGCCGTATCGCTTCGCTTCGCGTTGGCGAGCCTGCCGGTTGTTGAGGTCTACTTCGGCTGGTCGGGCGCCGGGTACACGTTGCTGCGAGCCATCTCGAACCGGGACGACAACCTGACCGTCGCGCTTCTGCTTTCGCTGGCGCTCGTCTTCCTGGCCGTTCAGATGCTTCTCGAGATCTCGTATCCGCTCCTCGACCCGCGGCTGGGCAAGGCGGCGCTCGAACTCGAGGAGCCGCGGGCGTCGTTCCGCGACACCATCGCCGCCATCGTCGACGGCGCGCGCTCCGTCGTCCGAGCCCCCCGGGAGTGGCTGGCGTATCTGCTTCGGGCTGCCGCGAAGCGCGCTCGACGGCCGCGCGCCCGCGTTCCCAGGGAGACGTCAGCGCGCAAGCCGGGCAGCCCTCGCTACCGCGTCAACATCCCCCTGCTGGCCGGCGGGCTCCTCTGTGTCGGCGTTCTCGTCGTGGTGTTCTTCGGAGCGGACCTTGCGCCGCACAACCCCTACCTCACGCGAGGGCTCGAGAAGGTTGGCGGAACCTACATGGGGCCTCCGTTTGCGCCCAGCGCGAAGTTCCCGTGGGGGACCGACGTCCTCGGTCGCGATCTCTTGAGCCTTGTGCTCGCAGGAGCGCAGCAGACGTTGCTCTTGGCCGCCGTGGCCGTCGCGGCCCGGATGGCCATTGGAGTGCTCCTCGGCGCGATGGCCGGGTGGCGACGCGGGTCGCTCCTCGATCGGGCGATCGTCGGCCTGTCGCAGATCATCACGCCATTCCCCGCACTGCTCCTGGCCATGCTCATCATCCTCGCCGTCGGAATCCGGCAGGGTGTCGTGCCGTTTGCGATCGGCCTCTGCGTGATCGGTTGGGGCGAGCTGGCCCAGTTCGTGCGTGCGGAGATGATCGCCCTCAAGTCGCGACCGTTCGTGGAAAGCGCCCGTGCCGTGGGCATGAGGACGCCTCGTTTGGTTGCCGCGCACCTGCTGCCGCACATGGCGCCCTCGCTCGTGGCTCTCCTTGCGGTGGAGTTCTCGGCCGTTCTCGTCGTGCTCGGGGAGCTTGGATTCCTCGGGATCTTCCTCGGAGGCGGCGCGTACGCGGAGATGGAGATGTTCTCTCCCCCGTTCCACTACTCCGACGTCCCGGAGTGGGGTGCCCTGCTGGCGACGTTCCGACAATCGGCCAGGGCTCACCCGTGGCTCGGCATCTATCCTTCGCTGGCAATCTTCATCTCGTCGTTCGGCTTCTACCTGGTAGGGGAAGGGATTCGCCGCGAGATCGAACGGGGCAGCTTCTCGCTGCGGCGGGTGGTCAACCGCTACACCTTCGGCGCCGCCGTTGCGGTCGGCGTTGTCTTCTACGCCATCTCCGGAAGCCTGGGGCCGGCGGGGGTCTATCGACGGGACGCGGGGCTGTTCGATGGTGAGCGCGCAGCCGCGCACGTGGAGGCGTTGACGGAAGGGCTCGGTGGGAGAGAACTGGGCTCGGTGGGCGCCATCGCGGCGGCCGACTACGTCGCCGCGGAGTTCGGGCGGCTTTCGCTGCAGGCCATCGGCGAGGGCGGAGGCTACTTCGTCTCGAGCGTGGGCGGATTCGAGAGGCTGACCGAGCCGCCGGCGTTGTCTCTTGACGACGGGGGGACTGCGCTGCGCTACGGCGTTGACTTCGCGGAGTACGCGGATCGCTTCCGATGCGTGGGAGACGCGGAAGGCGAGGTTCGCTTCGTCTCGTTCGGGGATCGCCCCACATACGGCGAACTGGACGTCAGCCGGTTCAAGCGGGTGGACCTCTCGCGCGAGGTCATCCTCGTTCTGTCCCCGGCGGACGCCGAGCTCTTGGCGGGGAGGCCGTGCGCCGGCGTGCTCGTGGTTGCGGACGGCGAGGACGCGCTCGCGGAGCGCGCGGTCCTGTCGCCCGAGAGCCGCGCCGATTGGGCGTTCACCGGCGGAACTGTGTCGTCGACGCCAATCGATCGGGTCACCTTCTGGATCTCGGAGTCGACCGCCGACCGCATTCTTTCCGGGTCGGGGTGGACGACAGCCTCGTTGCGGGCCCGAGTTCCGGAGGTCGACGCGCGGAACCCGTTGACGTTCGTGCTCCCACGGCGAGCGTCGGTGTGCGCCCGAGGAGAGTTGCACGATGACGTCTCCGTGCGTCACGTGATCGGCTGGATTCCGGGGACACGCGGCGCGCAGCGCGACCAGCTCGACAACCAAGTCGTTGCCGTACTCGCGCAGTACGACACGTGGCCGGCGCGGCCGGGGCCGGCACAGAGCGAAGGCGCAAACGACAACGCGAGCGGCGTGGCCGTCCTTCTCGAGATCGCTCGGCTCCTCACGCAATCGGAGTACGCGCCGGGCCGCAGCTTTCTCCTGGTCGCCTTTAGCGGGGTGGGGTGGGACGGCGGGGAGTTCCGCGGCGAACCGAGCGCGGAGGTGCTTCTGAAGCAGTCGATCTTCCCGCCGGGTCGCTACACGGTCGAGGCCGTCGTACGGCTGCAGGCAGTGGGTCGGGGCGCAACGTCTCGCCTTGCCGTGGAGACATCGGGCGGAATGCGCCTGTCGAACGTCTTCCGCTCGGCCGCATCGCGGATGGGTGCGCGGATGGTGGTGTCCGAGACCGCCGTCGATCTGCGGTCTGCGCTCTCCGGCAAGACCGCCTTTGAGGCGGGGGAGAGGTCGCCGGAGGCCACGCTGTCGTACGACCGATGGCGGGAAGCGACCGCTCCCAACGACCTGGCGTCGGCCGTCGCGGCGAGCGCCCTCGAGCGAGCCGGACGAGCCGCCGCCCTCGGTCTGATGATCATGGGGAGTGAGCGAGACTACTAGCCGTCCGTCACGCGTCTGAGCGACGCTACTGGAGCGGAGTGCGGGTCTGTGTTCGGCCGTGTGCAATCGGCGAGGCTTGAATGTCGGCGGCCGTGTCATAGAATAGAAGCACATGGATGCCAGTGTCCGATACGTGACAGCCGAAGCCCGGGATGTCCGGTTGCGTAGTGCAGAAGGGCGGGGTGCTCGCGCTTTGTCCGTCGGGGCACTCAGCTTGGCTATCGTGCTCGGGCTGTCAGGGTGTGGCGGGCTGTTCGCGACGCCTGCGGAGCTTCCTACGCTCTACGTCGGCGCGGTGGAAATGCAGGGGCACGAAGGCCACGTGCTTGTGTCCGTTGTGAACATGCCGGCGGGCGGACTTGCCGCAATCCAACTCGGCGAAGTGAGCGGCGAGGCGATCGCGCTCGGCGACATTGACCCGACATCCGTCTCAGTCGAGGGGAAGAACGGCTTCGTTGTGCTCGCCGAGGCGTTCGACGCCGCCGGTGGGGCGGTGATTGCCGCGAACGGCACGGACGGCGTGATGGACGGCGACATCTTGAGGTTCTCGTTTGCGATCACCGGCGGCGACCCGACGTTCGTTGTCGAGAGAGCGTCGGTGACGCTCGCAAGCGACGAGGGCGAGTTCGTGGAGACGTGGTCTTTGAAGACGGCCGCGGATGCCGCGTACATCGCGCGCTCGAAGACAGGACGATGAGAAGACGGGCGATCGGTGCAGTCGCAGTGTGGATCGCGGCCTTGGGGTTCTCTGGGTTCGCGGCGGGGTCATGGTCTGCGGAGTGGACGACGGAGGTCGTGCTCGAACCGGGCGACAAGCTGCTCGGCGGCAGCGAATCGACGCTCGGCCTTCGGTATGCGACCGAATCGATACTCTGGACGAGCGGCTCAGAGTTCCGGCTGGATGTGGGCTACCTGTGGCAGGAGGTCGCAGTTCACGCGTGCTTCGGAGCCTGGGACGCACAGGGAATTGCGTTGTTCGGGCCGTCTACAGCTGATTTCCTCTACGCGCAGGCCGTTGTGGCGCTGCGGCTCGCCGGAGTCGACGTCGATGTCTTCTGGGCGGTGCTCGGCGGCGCCGTTCTCGGCGGCCCGGCGGACGGTCTCGCCGTTCGTCTTGCCGGCCGGGTGGGCGGGTTCGATATCGTTTCGATCGCCGAATTCGGAGCGCGGGTCGAGGACGAGGGCTTCCGGGGAATCGACATCGTCCACGGTGCAACGGGCAGGTACCGCCATTACGCGACCGACCCGGTTGTCCCCGGGCATCAGGTCTGGGGCGAGAAGTTGTCCGTAAGCGGACCTGGGTTCGGCCCGGTGGGGAACGCCAGGGCCATCGCGTACGCGACGGCCGACGGGTTCGACTTCTTCGCCGTCGAACTTGGGGAGGTCGACCTCGGGATCGGCCCGATCGAGACGGATCTCAAGCTCATCTACGACGTGGAGGCGAAGAGCGCCGCTGCGACGCCAACGGTCGCGATTGGTGGTGGGCTTCTCTGCGTCGCGCCGCACTTCGGAGTCTACTCCGGGGAGCAGGGGGGGGAGGTCGCCGGGCTCGGCCTGGGTGGCGTCTCGGTCACATGCGACTGGAACGGTGTTGCGGTACGGAGCCTCACCGTCCTTGACGCTGGGCGGTTCGTGATCACAACCGAGGAGTCCGGGAGCATCATCGAATCGATCGACGACGCCCTCGAGAACGGCGATGACTACTACGCCGACTACTGCGAGCTGCTCTCGATCGCGGCGGTGTGGGGCAGCGGCTGTGGCGGTGTGAATAGAGTGGTCGCGAGCACGTACTTCAGCAGTGGAGGGGCCTCCGCCTTTGTCTGGGCGATGGGTTCTGTCGAGGCCAGCGTGAGGTTGAGCACAGGAATCGACGTGTCCGTCGAACTCGCGTTGGCGGAGGGCGGGCTCGACTGCCTAGGCGTCGGGCTTACGCTGCGGTGGTAGCCGGTGCCTTGGGTTGGCGGCGTCGGGAACCCGAGACAGGACTTCCTTGAACTTCCCCGCCGCCGTCCTCTCCACCTTGCACGGCAGATCCGCCGATCCGCCGATCCGCGGAAGGAAGAGACGTCGACTCCCGCCCTGGCGTACAGGTCACGGCAGAAGGGCACCCGGGCTCCCGCGTCGCGGACAAGAAGAGCGAGGGTCCGATCGACGCCCTCGGGTGTCTTGCCGAGCTAGAAGCGAAGCGCCTCCGCAAGCAGCCCCACGCCTCGCCTCCACAACGCGCAGCCGCCCGAGCGATCGCATGGCTCTGCGAGTCCAGCCTGCCTCAAGGCAAAGTGACGGGCCCTGGTCTCGCTCTCAGGGCCCGCCCCACCCGCTGTGGTCTCTTCCTCTATGCTCGTGTTCGCGGTGAAGTTGCTCCGCGGGTGGCAGCTCACCCTAGCACGAAACGTGTGAAGAAACCAGGCCTTGCCGCCCCGTCGTGGACCGGTCCATGGAGCGGCGAGAACGCTGAAGCGCATTGCGCGCCGCAGGCTTCGCGATGACGGTCGCAGGTCGGGCCGCCTGAGGATGGGCGGCCGCCGCGACGGTGTTGTGCGGTGGAGTTGGGCGTGCCGGCTCGATTGACGCCGACGAGCCGGCAATTGTAGAGTGAATAGGTGATCGGCGGTGCAGCGATGAGCACTGCAGGCTATCCCGAGCGACCGGATGCTGGAGAGGACGTTTCTCGGCCGGATTGGGCCGGCGGCGCTCAGGCAGCCGAGGACGAGAGATCGCTCCAACAGCTGAGGGAGTCGGAGACTCGGTATCGTCGTCTGTTTGAGACCGCCCAGGACGGGATCCTCCTTCTCGACGCGTCAACCGGGCAAATCGCGGACGTGAACCCGTTCATGGTCGACATGCTCGGGTACCCGCGTGAGCACTTCCTCGGAAGAAGGCTGTGGGAGATCGGGCCCGTCAAGGACGAGGAGGCGTCTCGCAAGGCGTTTCTCGAGCTCCAAGAGAAGCGATACGTGCGCTACGAAGACCTGCCGCTCGAGACGTTCGAAGGGCGGCGAGTTCAGGTGGAGTTCGTCAGCAACGTCTACGCCGTCGGGGATAGCGAAGTGATCCAGTGCAACATCCGCAACGTCTCCGCCCGGAAGCTGGCCGAGACGGCCCTACGCGAAACGAGCCGGAAGATCGCTGAGCTTCACCGGGCCGCGCACCAATTGGAGACCTGTGAGCGTGAGGAGGACGTCTACCTCATGGCCGTGGACGCGGCCGAGCGGGTCCTCGGTTTCCTCGAGTGCAGCCTGTACATCAAGGTCGGGGACAGACTCGTCGTGAAAGCCGCGTCATCGGAGGCGATCGCGAACGTCGGACTGGAGATCCCGCTTGAGGGGCGCGGCGGCGGCCTTGCGGCAGAGACGATCGACACCGATGCGGCTTCACGCTTCGGCAGCGCGGCACAGGCTCCGGAGTCTTGTCTCAGGGACCCGGCGCTTCAATCGGGGATCAGCGTACCCCTCAACCATCTCGGTGTGATCCAGATCCGCTCCCCAGTGCGCGACGCGTTCACCGAGGAGGATGCTCGGCTGCTCGGACTCCTGGCGGGGTACACGGCCGAGGCGATGAGGCGTATTCGTCTTCAAAGGGAACTTAGGGAACAAGCGACCCGCGATCCTCTCACGGGGGTCTACAATCGCCGCTACTTCACGGAAGTCATCGCCCAAGAAGTGAGCCGATCGAGGCGTCACGGCCGTCCGATCGGCTTCCTGATGGTGGACGTCAATCGGTTCAAGCAGATCAACGACCAGCTTGGGCACGTCGCCGGCGACAGGGTGTTGAAGGAGGTGGGCGCTCTGCTGCAGAGCGCCGTGCGAGGCGAGGACTTCGTCATCCGATACGGAGGCGACGAGTTCCTCATCGTTCTCCCCGAGACGGACGGGGAGACGAGTGTGGTCGAGGCGCGGATCCGAAACACGCTCGATCGCTGGAACGCTGCGAACCCGACCCTTCTTCCCTTCCGACTCGACCTGGCGATCGGCGAGGCCCACTGGCTGCCGCAAAGCGAAGAGGCCATCGAAGAGGCGCTCGCGGAGGCCGATCGCAGGATGTACGAGCAGAAGCGGGGTGCGCGGTAGGGCTCGCGCCGGGGATCGGGTTCGCACTAGGCGGCGCTGAGTTCGCTGCGGCGGACGACGGAATGCCAGACATGCCATGAGCGCCGCTCTCTGAGACGCGAAGCGACGGCGAACGCCGAAGGCGCCCGTAGAAGGTCGGCTTTCGGCCACCGGGTTGGGAGAGGAGGATGGCGGCTGGAGTGGTTCTCTGGTTCCCCAGCCGCTGGGGAGTTCGCTGACGCGGACTCCTTCCTTGGTCTTGGGGTCTCACCGCCTACTTCCAACCAGCAACCCAAGGAATAGAGGCACTCCTGGGGTTGCTGGTTGGGAGAGGAGGATTCGAACCCCCACTAACAGGGCCAGAGCCTGTCGTCCTGCCATTAAACGATCTCCCAAGAACGCCAAGATAGTACGGGAGGCGGGATGGGGCGTCAAGATCGCCGTGGCTCACGATGGGGCTTCTCGGTACAATGGCGAGAATGCTAGGCCACGTGCGAATGCCCGTCGTCGCGGGGATGTTCTACCCTGGGGATCCGGACGTCCTGCGGTCGACCGTAAGTCGGCTTCTGGGCGAGCGGCCGGCGGACTGTGGTGCGCGGGAATCGGCGGGACTGGTCGTGCCGCACGCGGGGTATCCGTACTCGGGGCGCGTGGCCGGCGCGGCATTTCGACGGGCCTCCGAGTGGGGTCGACCGGATGCGGTCGTTCTGCTCGGCGCGAGCCACACGGGACTGGGGTCGACGTTCTCGCTCTCGAGTGCATCGGCCTGGCGGACGCCGCTGGGCGACGTTCCTGTGGACGGAAGCGCGATGGCGGCGCTGAGAAGGGCGGGGATGCAGGTCTATGAGCCCGCGTTCGGCCGCGAGCACTCGGTCGAGGTGCAGCTTCCATTTCTGCAGGCGTTGTGGGATGAGCCCGTGACGATTGTTCCGATCTGCGTGCAACCCGGGTCCGTCGAAGAGCTGGCAGTTGGGGCGGACGCGCTGACGAAGGCGGTGGAGGGTCGCACGGTTTGGGTGGTGGCGTCGAGCGACTTCACGCACTACGAGCCCGATGCCGTCGCAAGGGAGCGCGATCGTGCGGCGATCGATCCAATCCTCGCCGTTGACGCGGCACGGTTTCGGCGGATCTGCGAGGAGAGGCGTTTCTCGATCTGCGGTGTGGGCGCCATCGCAACCCTTCTGCTATTCGCGAATCGGAGGGGCTGGAGGGAGTCGGCGCTCGTCGCTTACGAGACGTCGGGCGATTCGACCGGAGATCGAACGGCGGTCGTGGGGTAC
>JAQTNX010000080.1 GCA_028713635.1 Candidatus Bipolaricaulis sp. | reverse complement strand
CGCGCCCGTCTTCTAGGCGCACGTAAAGGCAGAAGTGCGCCCGCTTCCTAGGCGCGCGTTGACACAGAAGCGCGCCCGACTCCTAGGCGCACGTTGACACAGAAGTGCGCCCGACTCCTAGGCGCGCGTTGACGAAGAAGCGCGCCCGACTCCTAGGCGCACGTTGACACAGAAGTGCGCCCGCTTCCTAGGCGCGCGTTGACGAAGAAGCGCGCCCGCTTCCTAGGCGCGCGTTAACGAAGCAGCGCGCCCAACGCCATTACCTCCGAAGATACCCGTCCCGCTCGTACGAGACGTCCGGTTAGTCGTCGACCGCCGACTTCGAGGAAACAGCTATCGGCTCGCGCTCCTCGCCGCGTTCCTCTCGCGCACCGTTCCCGCGACGGCCGTGGTCGGTCCTGTAGTAGCCGCTTCCTTTGAATTGGATGGCGACGCGAGGGAGAAGGCGTCGAGTCTTCCGGCTGCCGCACGCAGGGCACGTAGGGACGCCGGCGGACGCGGAGGTTTCAAGCGTTCGGAATGCGTACCCACAGGTTTGACACTCGTTTCGGCGAAGCGGCATGGTCCTCCTCGGGCGGGAGCGGTTCCTCTAGCACTCGCACGCCACGACTGCCAGGATCGTACCAAAGCCGCTCCCTTTCGTCAACCATCGCTTTCTGCGCCCGCGACGACTTCTCCAGCGCGGGGAAGAAGCTACGCGGCGCGCGCCAGCCTGAATTCCTGCGACAGACGACGCACGAAGACGATCCCGCCGATCGGCCCGGCGGGACCGAAGTAGCGAGCGCAAATGCGCACGGCCTGCGCGAGGCGGTCTTCGGAAGGGCTCTTGCCCGTCACGACCTCACGGAATGCTGCCAGCTCTCGGGATCCGGGAGGCGGGACCTGCCCTACCGAGGCGGTGTGCCGGACCGCCAGTGCGTTCTCTTCCGCGATCCATAGAGGTGACTGCCAGGCGGCCAGCGCCGGAGAGTCTGCGCGGCGTCCTCCGAGGAGCACCGACGGGATCCTGCCTACGCGGTCGGGTGGCGCAACGCGCCGCAACATCCATCGCAGAATGCCGACGACTTCCGCTCGTGCGTCCTCGTATCCGATGTCGATCGGGCACTTGGCTTGACAGGATTGCAGGAGATCGGCCGGGTGGACGCCGCGGCAGCGGAGACCGAGGGACGTCAAGACGTGGCGCAACGCGTCCGTCGGGCCAGCGAGGCCGATGCACAGGTTGGCGTTGAGCGCGAGCGTCTTCGGAGCGTCGTCAACCATGACGGAAAGGTCTTCGGCGAGCACACGGCCGTCGCACGCCATGACGATATCCTGGTCATCGCGGACCGCTACGACGAGACTCATTGCGTCGTCACGATACTCCACGGACCCCCATGGAAGAAGAGGACGGATCAAGAGGGTGACCTGGCGGGTTCCGGAAAATGAGGGCCGCCAGGTTGTCGCGTCTTGGCCACGCCGTATTCCCTGGCGGCTACAGGGCTCTCAGGGATCCCCCCTCACCATCCAGTATTCCCACGGACTCGGCAGGCGACCGGACAAAGCCCAGGCCCATCGTGGACGTTCGACACCTCATTCGAGGGGTTGCTCGATCGCTGTGTCCCGCTCCGCGAGGAGGTGGCGCACCCTGCGCCAGCGCCTCGGCCCGGGCTGAACCGGACAGTCGTGCAGGATCGCGAGGAGCAGATTCCTTCCGGAATCCATGCCGCCGAGGCATCCTCTGAAGGATCCGTCGAAACGGCATGGTGTGCCGTTTCGGCGGAACGATCGACGCGGCGTCACGTGCGTCGAGAGGAGGGGAGAACGCATGGAAGGACAGCGACGTCCTGCATATCAAAGCGTGCTTGTCCCACACGACACGGGGCACGGCGCCATTGGGTACTCGTCCCGCGAGCGGCGACGCTCACTGCCTTGGCAGGAGTTCTTCCTATTCTGCGCCCTGATCGGGCTGGTGGCCCTTGCGGTTGGGCTCGTCACCGCGGAGCCGGCTCCAGCTCCGACCTTGACCATCGTTGCTCCGGCTCCCGACGCTGCAGTTCCGGCGGGAGCGGTGATCGTGACGGTGCGCGCCCTTCACGCCGAACGGCTCCTCGGAAGCGAAGGGTACCACTATCACTACTACCTCGATGTCGAGCCCCCGACCGCAGCGAACCGCCCTGCTCTGACCGAGTCGGCGTCGTGCTTCAGCACGGGAGAGACGTCCCACACGTGGAAGCTCGTGGGCTCAGGATGGCACAAGCTGTCCGTGCAGCTCGTCCGCGCCAACGATACGCCGCTGTCCCCTGCGGTGGTCGCGACGATCAACGTGCGGGTCCCCGCATCGACGTCGGCCGGAGCCGGCACCCCCGCCGCCTCCCCCTCGAAGCCCAATCCGGGCGGAGGCTGCTAGCGGGCCGGAGCCGATCGACTCGCGGTCGACGACGCTCGCAGCTCTTCGGTACCATCCAACGCACCGGCCAGGGTGCCGGCGCTGCCGCCGGTTCACCGAAGGAGAGGGCATGCGGGTGTTCGGAATCGTCGGATCGATGAGGTCGAACCGTCACACCGCGACCCTCGTCCGCGAGGTCGTGGAGGCGATGGAAGACGCGACCTCACCGCTCGAGGCCGAGATCGTCCACGCAGCGGAGCGGACGTTCGCTCCGTGCCGGGTCACCTGCTCACCGTACTGCTCGTCTCATCCGTACCGCTGTGCAACGACGGACGACGTCGGCACGGTCCTGAAGCGGATGATCGAGGCCGACGCCGTCATCCTCGGGGCGCCTCAGTACTTCCGCGCTCCGCCAGCCCACTTCCACGCCTTCATCGAACGGGTTCAGTCGATGTTCTTCTTCCACGAGACGGTAGGAGCCGCACGAACACCGTCCCCTCTGGCCGGGATCCCGTGCGGCCTTGTCGCCGTGGCCGAGTACTCGAACCCTCACGGAATCCTCGAGTACCTCCACGACTTCTCGACGCTCGTCGGGATGCGTCCGGTTCTCCTCGACGGCTTCCCCTACCTCGGCGTCGGGGCGCACGGCGATCCCCGGGAGGACGAGGTCTTCCGCCCGCACGAGCGGGCGAAGGAACTTGGGGCCGCGTTGGCGCGCGCGGCGGCCGCCCGACGAGAAGGCCGGGGCGCATGATGCAAGCGAGAACGAACAAAGGAGGGAGTCCCGTGAACACACTGGAGGCCATAGCCTCGCGGCGCAGCGTCCGCCGATTCGAGGACCGGCCGATTCCGCGAGAGACCGTTGAGGCGATCCTGCAGGCGGCGATTCAAGCTCCATCGGGCAAGAACCGACAGCCGTGGCGGTTCGTCGTCGTGTCCGGAGAGAAGCGGGCGACCCTGGTGAAGATCCTGCTCGACGCCGTCGCCGAGGCCAAGAGCCGCGGCGAAGACGCGGGCAGCGCTGAGGGGACGGCGCATGTGATGGAGCGTGCACCGGTGACGGTGTTCGTGTTCAACCCAATCGGCACGGATCCGTGGGCGCCGCGATCCGTCGACCAAGCCTTCCAGGAACTTGTCGACGTGCAGTCCGTGGGCGCGGCAATCGAGAACATGCTTCTTGCAGCACAGGAACTCGGCCTTGGCTCTCTGTGGATTGCCGACGTTCTCTACGCCTACGAAGAGCTGCGTTCCTGGCTTGGCGAGGCGGGTCAGATGATCGCTGCGATCTCGTTCGGCTACGCCGCCGAGAGACCTGCCCCGCGCCCCCGGCGCGCCCTGGACGAAACGGCTCGCTGGCTCTGAGTCCGCGCCGCGGTCGGGGGAGGACGCGTGCCCTTTCCCTCGAGCGGGGCGAACCGTAGGCTCATCGGCATCGGCAAGGGGAGGTGTTTGCGGTGATCAAGTGGATCCTGGCAGTGCTCGCTCTTGCTTGTCTCGGCATCACGGCGACAAGCGAAGCGGCGGAGTTGACGGGCTCCTTCTACGCGGAGGGCAACCCGTACCCGAGTTCCGGCGTCGGGGGAGGAGGTGCGGTGACGCTCACGATCGAAGGCTGGACGGTGACGAACACAACCACCTTCGATGTCTGGCCCGAATTCGCAGACTCGCAGCGCCTCGAGATCGAGCGAACCGTGGGCGACCTCGGCCTGCTCACGACCGCGCTGTTTTCTTCCACGGCCGCAACGTTTGAGCCGCTCGACGTGGCCCTGTCGGGGGACGTCTGGACGGCCGAGTTCGCGCTGGGCGACGGCGCGGCGGAGGTGACCTGCAGCGCCGGTGCGGGCATCACGCTCAGCGACCCCACGGAGATCTATGAATTCGTCGACGCGACGGTCGCCGTCGGGGGAAACTACCTGACTCACTCGACGATCCTTCGTGCCAGTCCGGCGGGGCTCGAATCGCTCGTCGACGCGTACGCCTCCGTGACCGTGGCGACGATCGGAGACGGAGACGCTGCGGTGTCGCTCAATCTGAGCGGCTTCGTCGAGACCTGTGTCGTTCCGCTCGAGTTCTCCTACGCGACACTGAAGCTGAAGGCAAGCCTCGGCCGAGCGAGCCTCGCGGGAATCGTCGTCTACAGCGGCGGCACGGACTTCTCCGTGGCGCTCCGCCTCGCGACGACGTTCGGGCCGATCGTCCTCGACGACTAGCGGACGAGGAGGGCAGATGAAGAAGTCCCTGGGACGCAAGACGCTGGCCATGCCGTCTCCGGTGTGGGTGGTCGGCACCTACGACGATGCGGGAATGCCGAACGTGATGACTGTGGCGTGGGGAGGGATCTGCTGCTCGAAGCCGCCGGCCGTCTCCATCGCGCTGCGCGAGGCGACGTACACGTACGCGTGCTTGGCCCGCCGGCGGGCGTTCACCGTGAACGTGCCATCCGCGGCGCACGCCGATGCCGCCGACCTCGTCGGGGTGATTTCCGGGAGAGACGGGGACAAGTTCGCGGCCGCAGGACTAACGGCCGTCGCGAGCGACCTCGTCGACGCCCCATACGTCAAGGAGTTCCCGCTCAACCTTGAGTGCCGGCTTACCGAATCGGTGAAGCTCGGTCTCCACACGCTGTTCGTCGGTGAGATCGTCGACGTGAAGGCGGACGAAGAGGTGCTCGGCCACGACGGCTACCCGACGGTCGACGGCGTGCGCCCGTTCACGTTCGTGGTTGCAGAGCAGAGCTACTACGCGCTCGGCGAACGGATCGGCCCGGCGTTCGCAGCCAAACGGAAGGACACGGCCGCGTAGAACGAGGAGCATCGCACGAGTGGGGGACCCGGCCCGTTGGCGGGCGGTCTTCTTCGAGATTTGGACGGGACGGCGCTCTCCCTTTCCGGGAGCCAGTTGGTGCAGTTCGCTTTCGTTTGGTGGCTTGCCCAAACGACCGGTCCGGCCGACCGTCCGTCGAGTGGCCCGCCGCACAGTCGTCCACAGCGATGATGGTTCCGAGGCGCCTCCCCCTGGCCGATCAGGTCGGAGCGCCGATCCGGCACGTTGTTGCGGGCACGCTGATGGTTGTTGTCAGCCTGATCGTGAGTGCGGTCCCGGGGCCTCCGTTTCGAGACCGAACGAGGGCCGAAAAGCGGCGCGCCGTCGCCCGCCGTCGGGGCCGCGGGGCCGCGGCCTGAGCCCACCTGCAACTGAGGACGAAAGAGCCGGGGCCCTCACGAGGGCCCCGCAGTCAAGCTTCTTCTCTGTCGTGCAATCGCGCTACGGCCTAGACCCATCCCCGCATGCGCATGGCCGACGCCACGCGCTCGATGGCGACCATGTACGCCGCGATGCGCATGTCGACGTTCTTCTTCTGCGACATCTCGTAGACGGCGTGGAACGCGGTGCTCATCTTCTCGTCCAAGCGCTTGTTGACCTCGTCCTCGGTCCAGTAGAAGTTCATGTCGTTCTGGACCTGCTCGAAGTACGAGCACGTGACGCCGCCCGAGTTGCAGAGGAAGTCGGGGATGAACGTGATCCCCCTCTTCAGGAGCGCGGCCTCGGCCTCGGGGACCGTGGGGCCGTTCGCGCCTTCCGCGAGGACTTTGACCGTGCTCTGGATCTTGCCGACGTTTTCGGCCGTGATCGCGTTGCCCAGTGCCGCGGGGACGACGATCGTTGCCGGCTTCGACAGCCAGGCGTCAGCGTCCTCGAGGACGTATCCGGCGGCCTTCGCCTTCGTCTTGTCGACCGTCCCGTACTGGTCAGTGATCGATTGGAGGAACTTGGCGTCGACGCCGGTGTCTTTCGTGAACGTGTAGGCCTTCTTGTCGCCGCGATCCCAGCAAGACACGCAAAGCACCTTTCCGTCGAGTAATTCGACGAACCGGCGCGCGACATACTGAGCCACGTTGCCGAAGCCTTGGATCGCCACCGTCGACTTCTTCGGGTCGATCTTGAGAACCTTGAGCGCTTCGCGGATGTTCACGACGACGCCGAACCCGGTCGCTGCGGTGCGGCCGAGCGAGCCGCCGCCGCCGACCAGCTTGCCGGTGATGACGCCGGGCGTGTACTCGCCGACCCGCTTGCAGTACTCGTCCATCATCCAGCCCATCATCTGGGGCGTCGTGCCGACGTCGGGGGCCGGGACGTCCGTGCGGGGACCGATGTTCTTCCACATCTGGTCGATCCAGCCGCGGCACAGTCGCTCCTTCTCACGCTCGGAGAGGGTCGACGGATCGACCTGGATGCCACCCTTGCCGCCGCCAAGCGGAATATCCACGACCGCGCACTTCCACGTCATCCACGCGGCGAGAGCCTTGACGTCGTCGAGCGTCTCGTCCTGATGGAATCGAAGGCCTCCTTTGGCTGGACCGCGCGCGTCGTTGTACTGAACGCGGTACCCGCGGAAGACGCGAATCGAGCCGTCGTCCATGCGAACCGGGAAGTTGAGGATGAACGTCCTCGCCGGCTCGCGGAGGACCGCCGTCACCTGGGGATCCAGACCGAGCGCTGCGGCCGCCTTGTCGAGCTGCTGCTGCGCGATCTGGAAGGAGTTGAGCGTGGATCCACCTGCCATGTGTGAAACCTCCTCCGAGAGTTAGCCCCAGGCTGGGCGCTCGCACAGGCGAGCGCCCAGCCTCGGGGCGGCGTGATTATACAGACGCGGCGGCGGCGCGCAATGGACCTTTGGGAGGTGCTTCGCGCTTCTCAGAGGCGCGCGAGGATCGCCAGGATGAGCCGCCGCATCTCGGCCCCCTTCCGCTTCGTCGTCTCGATGACCTCGTCGTGGGAGAGCGCCGCGTTCGGGTCGACGCCAGCCGCGAGGTTCGTCGCAAGCGAGATCCCGAGAACCTCCATGCCGGCGTGGGCTGCGGCGATCACCTCCGGCACGGTGGACATGCCGACGAGGTCGGCGCCCATCGCTCGGAAGGCGCGGATCTCCGCGGGCGTCTCGTACGACGGCCCCAGCGTGGCGACGTAGACGCCCTCCTTCAGCTCGATCTTCTCGGCGTTTGCCGCTTCTCGCGCGAGGGCGCGCAGACGCGGCGTGTACGCGGCGGACATGTCGGGGAACCGCGGCCCGAGGCGATCCAGGTTCGGCCCATGGAGCGGGTTCACTCCGAGCATGTTGATGTGATCCGTGATCAGAACGAGGTCGCCGGCGCGAAGGTTCTCGCGGATCGCGCCAGACGCGTTGGTGACGATGAGGATCTTGGCGCCGAGGACGGCGAACAGGCGCGCCGCGAACGTGACTTCGTCGAGCGTGCGCCCCTCGTAGAAGTGGACGCGCCCGCGCTGCAAGAGGACGGGGACGCGGCCGATCCGGCCCGACCAGAACTCGCCGCTGTGCCCCGCCACCGTCGGAACCGGGAAGCCTGGGATCTCGCCGCACGGGATCAGCGCCCCTCCTGCGGGAACGCCGAAGCCGTCCGACAGTCCCGATCCGAGGGTGATGGCCACCGCCGGCGGGACGTCCAGAAGGGAACGCAGCGCGTCTGCGGCCTTCGTGAGCTTCTCCCATCGCTCGTCGTGCATGCCAACCTCCTCAGTCTACGCGAGACCGATTTCCTCGAGGGCGCGTTCGATCGACTCTGCGGGCACGACGTCGATCGACCCCTTCGCGGAGGCCGAGCCGACGGAAGGTGCCCCCACGCGGGGAATGACGATCCGCTCGTACCCCATCTTCTCCGCTTCCCGAACGCGCTCGGCGACTCGACGGACCGCCCGTACCTCGCCCGAGAGGCCGACCTCGCCGACGACGACCGTTTTCGGGTCGATCGCCCGGTTGCGCAGGCTCGACACGATGGCCGCCACGGCCGCAAGGTCGCTCGCCCGCTCGCGGGCCTCGAGCCCCCCGGCGACCGAGAGGTAGACGTCGGCGCCCCCAATGTGAACGGCGAGCTGCTTCTCGATGACCGCGAGCAGGAGCAACACGCGATTGATGTCCAATCCGGTGCATCGCCGCTGGAGGACTCCGTACCCACCGGTGGGTGACACGAGCGCCTGCAACTCCACGAGGATCGGTCTTGTCCCCTCGAGAATTGGGACGATCACGGAGCCTGGGCGCGGCTCGCCGTGATGTCCTTCGAGGAAGAACTGCGATGGGTTCAGGATTTCCTTCATGCCTTCGGCCGTCATCCGGAACACGGCCGCTTCGTCGGTGGCGCCGAATCGGTTCTTCACCGACCGCAGGAAGCGCAGGTCCTCGCCGCGACTTCCCTCGAGGTAGAGGGCGACGTCGACCAAGTGCTCGACCGACTTCGGACCGGCGAACGCGCCGTCTTTCGTGATGTGCCCGACGAGGAATGTCACAAGGCGCTTCGACTTCGTGAGCCGAATCAGCTCGCCGCTCGCCTCTCGCAGCTGTCGGAGGCTCCCCGCTTCCCCCTCGATCGAGCCCGAGACGACGGTCTGGATCGAGTCGACCATCAAGGCGCACGGCGACAGCTTCTCGACGGCCGCGGCGATCCGTTCCAGCGACTGCTCGGACAGCACGTACAAGCGCTCGTGCTCGACGCCGACGCGGCTGGCGCGGAGCTTCACCTGGCTCTCGGACTCCTCGCCCGAGACGTAGAGGACGTTTCCGACCGCCTGAGCGAGCGTCTGGGCAACCTGGAGAAGGAGCGTCGACTTGCCGATCCCCGGCTCGCCGCCGAACAGGATGACCCCGCCCGGGATGAGGCCGCCTCCGAGCAGGCGGTCGAGTTCGTCGGATCCCGACGGGATGCGCCTCACGTCGGCGAGGTCGATCTGCGTGATCGGGCGCAGCTCCTCGCCGAGCCACGACTCGGTCTCCCGCGTCGACGTCCCGCCGTCCGCAGCCTCCGCAAACGAGTCCCACGCCCCGCAACTTGGACACCGACCGAACCACTTGACCGATCGGTATCCGCAGCTGGAGCAGGCGAACGCCATGCTATCCGCTTTGCCGGAAGCGCATCTCGTCACCGTTGGCGGCCGCGACGACGGTGCATCCCTTCGCGAACTGGCCGAGCAGGATCTCCTCGGAGATCGGGTTCTCGATCAGCCGCTCGATCGTTCGCCGCATCGGCCGAGCTCCGTACTTCGGGTCGTACCCCTGACGGATCAGAAGGTCCCACGCCGAATCCTCGAGCTCGAACCTGATTCCTCGCTCAGCTTGCAGCCGCTCCGTCAACTCGTTGATCATCAAGGTCGCAATCTGTCGGACCTGGTCGCGGGTGAGCTGGTGGAAGACGATGATGTTGTCGAGCC
>JAQTNX010000079.1 GCA_028713635.1 Candidatus Bipolaricaulis sp. | reverse complement strand
TGGTCGCGGCCCTCGGGCACTACGACCCGAAGACGGAGCCCGCAACGTTCCAGATCGACAACGAAGTCGCTCTGAAGTGGCTGTGCGACGGCGCGAAGGCAACGAAGGCCGCGCGGGACATCCTCTCGAAGTCCGGCGTCATGGCGGCGTGGGACGCCGCGAAGCGTGCCGGCGGCGCGGCGGCGCAAGACGAAGGGGAGGAAGCGGACGACAAGGCTGAGGCCTAGGGGCCGACGCCCGATTCGGGAGGGACTTTGCTCTTTCGCCTGTGCGAGTTCCTCGTCCACTCGCTGATCGAACAGCCCGATGCGTGCAAGATCGACCGCATCGAGACCGAGCGGGTGGACATCTTCTTTCTCCACGTGGGGAAGGACGACCGCGGCCGCATCCTCGGGAAGGGCGGCCGGACGATCGCCGCGTTGCGGACCTTCCTCGAGGCGGCCGCAGCGCGCATCGACCGCGAAGTGGTCCTCGAGATCTCCGAGTGAGCCCTCATGCGCTTCGACGTCCTGACGATCTTCCCCGCGGCGCTGGACCCGCTTCTGTCGATCGGTGTGATCGGCCAAGCGCGTGAGGCCGGCTCCGTCGAGATCCACCTCCACGACCTGCGCGACTACTCCGACGACCCGCACCGAATCGTCGACGACCGCCCGTACGGCGGCGGCGCGGGAATGCTCCTGCGCGTCGATCCGTTCGTGCGCGGGATCGAGGCGCTGCGCGCTCAGGGCGCCGTCGGACCCGCCGTTCTGGTGTCGGCGCAGGGAAGGCTCTTCCGACAGGACGACGCCGTCCGCTGGGCGTCCGCCGGCGGTCTCATCCTCCTCTGCGGCCGCTACGAGGGAGTCGACGAGCGGATTCTCCACTTCGTCGACGACGAGGTCTCGATCGGCGACTACGTGATCGCCGGAGGGGAGTCCGCAGCCGCCGTCCTGATCGAGGCGACGGCGCGCATGACGCCGGGCGTCGTCGGCAAGTACGAGTCGGTGGCCACCGACTCGTTCTACGACGAAGCGCGGCTGGGCGCGCCGCAGTACACGCGGCCGCCCGAGTTCCGAGGGTTCGCGGTGCCGGACATCCTCTTGTCCGGCGACCACGCGAAGATCGACGAGTACCGGCGGCGGGAGGCGTGGAGGAAGACGGCGAAGAACCGCCCCGAACTCCTGGGCCTGGTCCCGAAACGTGAGGGCGAAGACAGTGGCTAACCTGTACGTCGGGCTTCTGCACTACCCGATGCGAAACCGCGAGGGCGACATCGTTGCGACGTCGGTCACGTCGCTCGACATCCACGACATCGCCCGCTCCGCGCGCACGTACGGCGTGGCGCGGTACTTCGTCATCACGCCCGTCCCGACGCAACAGGCGATCGCCGAGCGGGTCCACAGCTTCTGGACCGACGCCGAGCGGATCGACGACAAGAGCCGCCGCGGCGAGGCCATCGAGTACGTCATCGTGGCCTCCGACCTCGACGAGACCCTCGCGGCGATCGAGACGACGGAGGGGCGGACCCCGTTCGTCGTCGCGACCTCGGCCCGGCCGTCGCCGAAGAACCGCATCGGCTTTGATGAATTGCGCTTGCGATTGAGAACCGACGCCCAACCGGTGTATATTCTGTTCGGCACGGGGTGGGGGATGGCGGACGAGCTGATCGACGCGTGCGATGCCATCCTTCCCTCGATCATGCCGGACGCTGATTTCAATCATCTGTCCGTCCGCGCCGCGGCGGCGATCGTGCTTGATCGCGTCGCGGGGGACGGTGTCCCCCCCGATGGGGGGCATCCCCTAGTCGGGGAATGAGAAGACTCAAGGAGAACGCGATGGACGACATCCTGCGAGCCGTAGAGCAAGGACACCTGAGGGAGCGGGACGCCTTCCGCCCGGGGGACATCATCCGAGTCCACGAACGGATCTCGGAAGGGGCGAAGGAGCGAACCCAGATCTTCGAGGGCCTCGTGCTCAAGCGCAGCGGCGGCGGCACGAAGGAGATGATCACGGTGCGAAAGATCTCGTCCGGGATCGGCGTCGAGAAGACGTACCCGCTTCATTCCCCGAAGATCGAGAAGATCGAACTCGTGAAGGAGCGCGGCGCCCGCCGGAGCCGCCCCTACTACCTGCGCGACCTGCGGAAGATCCACTAGGCCCGGCCGAGACCGGCCGCCGATGCCCCGCACCGCGCGCCCGTCCATCCAAGATCGCTGCAGAGAACTCCTGGCGTTCGACCGCGCTCTCGCGGCGCCCGCGCCATCCCTCGCCCTGGACCGCTTGGCGCGGCCCCGCCTCGTCGGATTCGACGAGGCCGGACGCGGCGCGTGGGCCGGCCCGGTCGCCGTGGGCTGCGTCCACCTCCCGGTGTCCCTCTCGGACGACGACCTCGTCTCGTTTCTCGCCGGCGTCGACGACTCGAAGCGCCTCACGCCCGCCACCCGCGAGCGCCTGTTCGCCCGAATCGCCGAGTGCGCACGCTTTGCCGTCGGGTTCGCCTCCGCGGCCGAGATCGATCGGATCGGCATCGTCCCCGCGTGCCGGCGCGCCGCCGCGCGAGCCTACAAGCGACTTGCCGTCGACGCGGACCTCGCCCTCTGCGACCGCGGCCTCTCTCTGGAAGCCCCCGGAATGCCGCCTCACGCGGAGTTCACAGGCGGAGACGGACGCTCGCTCCACATCGCCGCCGCGTCGATCGTCGCCAAGGTCTCGCGCGACGCGCGGATGGTGCGGCTGGATCGGGCGTGGCCCGACTACAGTCTCGCACAGCACAAGGGGTACGGCACCAAGGCCCATCGGGACGCGATTCTCGGCCGAGGCGTCTCCCGACTTCACCGCCGTACCTACCTTCGCGGGCTTCGCGAAGCGAATCTCTAGTTCTGTTGACACTTTCCGCAACGAGCACTATACTGCTAGCCAATCGCGTAGCAGGAGGGGGTTCCAAGTGAAGCGAACGACGTTCATTCTGCTTGGGAGTGCATTGCTAGCCGTGTTGTGCGGTGCGTGCGCGCTCGCACAGACGGGGAACGGCCACGCGGAGCCGGTCAACACGGGTGGGCTCTTCACCGACGTATCGAAGGACCACTGGGCGTACGCCGACCTCGAGTACCTCGCCCAGCGGGGGATCATCACCGGGCTTCCCGGCGGGAAGTTCAACGGCGACCAGCCGATGGACCGCTACACCGTCGCCGTCTACATCGCCCGCGCGATGAAGTACATGCAGAACAATCCGGAGCAGGTGACGATGGAGGACCTGGACGCCTTGAAGGACCTGATTTTCCAGATCTCCGATGACGTCGCCGCGCTCCAAGCGAAGGTCCAGGGGGGGACCTCCACGGCCCCGTCGACCCTCGAAACCCGCATGCAGAGGGCCGAGCAGGACATCGCGCAGCTCAAGACGCAGATCCAGCCCGCCGCGGGAGGAACGACAACCAACATCGCGGCGCTCGAGAAGCGGGTCCAGGCGAACTTCATCCTCTCGCTGACTGCTCTTCTCGTCGCGATCATCGCCGTCGCACTGGCTACGATTGGGTTGTAGCCTCTGAAGCGCAGCGCTTGCCTGCGGCCCCCGGCCGCGGGAGTTGCTGACGGCGCCGTAGCGCTAGGCCCTCCTAGCGTTGCGGCGCCGTGTTCCTGTTTCCACCACGCAGCTCCGTGTACCGGAGCACCCGGCACGGAGGAAGTCGACACGAGTGACCGGGGAGAGGCCGAGGCCGTCCGCCCCAAATGCAGCTGACATGCCGACGCCGGGGGAGGCACGGGGCGCGAGCAAGCCGGGCGACTCTGGCAGACACTCGCATTCCCATCGCGGGCGCCAATCCTCTCGAGGTCGCTTCGCGCCTCTCCGGGCATCCGGAGGGCGATGCCGGTTGCGCTTGCTCGACCTCGAGCACCGTGGTGCACGACTCCCGCGTGGGATTGGCCCGGCCGTCTGAGGCTCGCTCGACAACCAGCGGCCCCGACGAAAGACCGGACGGATGCCCGTGGCGCTCCGCGCAGCGGGCCCACGCCAAGAGCACCCCCGACGGTCGAACCGCCTCTCTCCCCCGTCTGCAGGGAACGCCCGTGCGCGGAAGCGCTCTCGGGCGGGCACTGTGTCCGCCTCTCGCTCGGTGCCCGGGACCTCGTCCGCGGGACTGGCCATGGTGTTCGTTCCCCGCCTGCCTCCAGCATAGGGGACGCCCCGGACTGCTCATCGAAGCTGCCTGGAGGAGCGCCGTCGCCCCCGCCGAGAACCGTGGGCGATTGCTTGCTGCGCTCTTCACTAGGCCATTCTGAGACCCCGCACCCCTGCCACGCTCCGACAACTCCGCGTTTCTGAGTGGAGTGCCACCATGATGTGAGGATGTGTGTACTCCCTTGCTCTGACCGTGTTTGCCAGTATCACTGCTACTCTCGACGTCACTGACCTCCATTCTGTATTGGTGTGCATGCTTCAGCTGCTCTAGGCTCATCTGCTGCTCGTTGGTAGTAACTAGTAATTAGATGCCAGGTACTATCTATCCATTCGATCACCATCGCCCCCGTCTCCTAGGGGCTTTGGACTTCGTTTGCCTTGCAGAATGTAGTGGATATCACTTGACATCGCTGGCCGACCTGGTCTATGATCGTCGCAACATCTAGTGGAGAGGCTAAACCAGACCAGCGAGGAGGTGGTGGCAAGCCTTCAAGCAGTTCCCTCAGAGGTAGCGCTTCTTGTCACAAGCATCGGTTTCAAGAGTTGCGTAAGGAGGTTAGTAAGCAATGAAAAAGGCTCTCGTACTTGGCCTTCTCGTTTTCGCTCTCGGCCTTGCTGCGTCCGCCGAGGGATTCACGGGCTCGTGGGCTACGGATATCACGCTAGATATCGCCGCCGGCTCGGAGCTCACCGTCACGGACCTCACCTCTCTCCTTGAGGCGGACTACGCCGTCGGCGGCTGGGTCTTCGGGTTCAACACGTTCGTCGGCGCCTCGGGGCTGTTCGACCTCAACTTCGACGTCGCCGGAATCCTGGGCGCGTTCACGTTTGCCTCGTTCGTCGACTTCGACACCGTCACCCCCGCGTTTGAGGATTGGGAGACGGTCGCCCAGGTCTCGATCGCTGGCGTGGACATCTACACGGCGTTTGCCGTCCAGGAAGCCGCTGCCGGCGTCTATGGCGCCGGCTGGGCAGTTGGCGGGCACGGCGCGGCGGGTTCGGTTGAGGTGTGGGCGCAGGCCAACTTCAACCTCTCGGGCGGAATCACCCACTACTTCCCGTATTGGCCCGACATCGAGACGTTCTATGGCTGGGATTACATGACGGACTGGGGCACGTACTGGTCTTGCGCCGGCCAGGCCTGGTACTCGGGCGACTGGTCGGTCATCCAGACCAACAGCTGCACCCCGACGTGGAGCAAGGTCTACATCGCCGTCAAGGCCCCCCTCGGCTGCCTTAACCTCGGCGTCTCGACGAGCTTCAGCTGCACGAGTGGCTGGGATGGCGTCACGTTCGGCCTGAACAACCTCAATCTCGGTGCCGGATGGTTCCAGCTTGATGACCTTGACATCACGTTCACCCCGACCTCGAAGGTGCTGTCGACCGACTTCACGCTGACGTTCGGCAGCGCGGTCTGCGTGACCCCGTACTTCGACCTGAACCAGGAAGGTCTCAACGTCATTCAGGGCATCACGCTGCGCGCGTTGCTCCTGACGTACGAGTACAACGGCGTCACCCTCAAGGCCGGCGAGCTCTTCGCCTACTACGCCGGATTCACCAAGGCCGGCGCGCTGTCGACGTATGCGAACTGCGTCGTCCCGAACGCCGATGAGTTCATCGGCATCTGGTACGACTCCGACTCCTGCTGCGGCGGAAGCCTCAGCGCGAGCTTCGTGACGTTCTTCGACGCCGGCAGCCAGGCGAATGGGATCTTCGACTACGTGCTCATGGTCGCGGGCGTCGAGCTCGGCATTGGCTCGAACGTCTCGATCCGCACCGGGCTCGAAGTCTCGCCGACGGGCATCGACGCCCTGAGTCTTGGCTTCACGCTGAGCTGGTAGTACTCGACACGCATTGCTGCAAGCCGCGGCCCTCGTCACACGAGGGCCGCTTCTTTTCCTCCTGTCTCCAGCCCCTCGGCGTCGCGGATGTATACGGCACGTAGGGTGCGAGCTGCCTCTGCAACCAGGTGTTGCGTGCCACCAATGCGGTTGGCAAGAAGCACGAGCTCTGGTGCAGAGCATTGCCGCTAGAGAACGGGAGCGCGCCGCGCGAATCCGACTGGCTTCGGCGCTTGGGCAATGGCGATTCCTGACGCTCTCTGTCGGGAGTCGACGAGACGTTCCCCAGGAGGGGAGACGAGCGCGACTTCTCCCCGAATCCGTCACGCGGCCAGAGACCCTAGGCGGTAGCTGGGGGCCTGGGCGTTGCCGAGGAGACGTCCGAGTGGACGGTCATCTCCTGGCTGGCGGGGTCACTCACGACGTTCGGCAAGGTTCCACGCTCTCGCCGCTCGGGAGGGAGATCGCGTCCCACCGCCCGGTTGTGCATGGCAGGCTCGGTCGTCGGTTTGTCGCGATCCTCGACAGGAGGCGACGCCGGCGCGCACTTCGGATGGCATCAAGGCGAAGTCGGAACGCCCTTCTGGGCGGGGACCCTCGGAGGGAGCAGAACGGTCCCGGTCGGAGCCGCGCCAAAGCGGCAACCGTTTCTCACTTCGTGCATCCGCAGGCCGGGTCAGGAGCCGGCTTCGGCCCTGCATCCTCGACCGTGATGCCGACGGATGCCGTCGCGCTCGCTCCGCCGTCGTCGATGATCTGGAGCACGATCGGGTAGTACCCTGCCTGCGTGATCGCGACCGTCGCGCTCGGTTCTGTCGTCCCGAACCACGGGTCGCTGCCGACCCGCCAGCGGTAGAGCACGACCTCCCCGTCCGAATCCCCAGACAGAACGGAGTACATGGTCAACGCGGAGTTGAGGACGGGAAAGAGAGTGGAGACACGTAGCCTCGCGCGTGGAGAAGCATTCGCAGGAAGCTGCTCCGTCTGAGACGGCAGGGTGTATTGAACGTCAAACGACACCCGCGTCTCGGAAGTCGTGGCAAGCGCGACTCGCCCAAGGGAGCCCTGCGCCTGGCCGGCGGCCGGCGTGGTCACGACAGGAACCCATGCCGAGGCCCCACCTGCCACAAGGCGAACGAGAAGCCAGGTTTCTGTGCTGCTACGCGCGCTCCCCGACGCAACGAGCACCTGATAGCCCATCCCTGAGAGGATCCCGCCCGCATAGCGCGCAAAGCTTCCGCCCGTCCAGCCGTCCTCGTTGAGTGTCTTGCGCGAGCCGTAGGTGCGATCGTCGACGATGTTCTCGAGCGCACGAAGCGCTTGGACGAGCGCGGCGAAGTTGGGTGCCGAAAGCGTCGTGGCGTCCCATGAAGTGGCGACGACGACCTGTGCGTTTGCGCCCACGCCGATGAGGCCCACAAGAACCACACCCAAGACAACGTATTTGAGCATCACGTTCCCTCCCACTTGCGTACGCCGCTGCGCCATTATGCCATGGCCAAATGGAGATGCCAGCGAGCTATCCGGCATCGCTGTCCCGGCACCCCCTCAACCCAAGAGCTTGTGGTGCGGCCTTGCCCAGCAGCAAACCGGCCGGGCTCAGGATCGGTGAACCCAGTCTGGGGATCATCCGCCGAGCGTGCGGATGTCGATGATCCAGTCAAACGAGTCTCCCCTAACGCGCCCGAGCTGATAGTTCTGGCTGGGAGTCAGCGGCGGGGAGGCGAAAGCCGGCAGACCGATCGCCAAGGGCGGGAAGATGGCCGGGTGGTCCGGCCACACCATGTTCGCGCCTAGGTGAACGAGTCTCGCCTCCCTCTCCAGGGTTCCATTCCCGTCGGTATCCAACCAGAGATTCAGGGTCAGGACATGGGATTGCGGGGTCGCGAAGGAGAAGTCGATGCAGCCATTCGCGAGCGTCCCTTCGAGAGTCCCATTCGTGGGAAGCGAACCGAGCGGTTGTGCGCCTCCCGTGGCAGTCTGCTGAAGGTCGGCAATCGGCTCGTCTGAGTAGATCTGAATGCGATACGCGTGGGGACTAGACCAAGAGGGGTCGGCATTCACGGAGACGTGCCATCGCGTCGTCCCCCAGACGTAGAAGCCGAGATGCCCATCCATGGCCGGCGGAGTCTCGGGTCCCGAGGACGGAGCGCCCACGGCGACGGCCTTCGTTGTCGACCGTGATGCTCCGCCGGTATCTACTGCCGTGAGCACGACGTTGTACGTTGCGGCGGCGGCATAGGCGTGGGAGGGGGAGATTCCGGTTCCCGTCGTCCCGTCGCCGAAGTCCCAGGAGTAGGAGACGATCGAGCCGTCCGGGTCGAAGGACGCTGAGCCGTCGAACGTTACCGTCTGCCCCACGGTCGGCGAGGCGGGAGAGAACGTGAACGAGGCCGTCGGCGGCTGGTTCGCAACGAGCGGCGTGAGCGTCACGGTGAGCGTCGTCGTCGCCCCCGCCTGAATCGACGCCTGCCGCGTCTCTACCTGGTACCCGGCAAGCGACAGCCGGATCGTGTGCACCCCCACCGGCACGTTCGTCCGCTCGAGCGGTGCGACGCCGATCGTTGTCCCGTCAAGCTGCACCGTCGCTCCCGCCGGGGTCGTCACGACGCGCAGCGTCCCCGCGGAAGGCGGTGCCGCGACCACGGAGAACGCCTGCGACGCGAACGCCCGGTCGCTCGCCGGCACCAACGACTGCATCGTCGCAAGCACGTTGTTGCGGAACGCGTCGGGCGACGTGCTCAACACGGGGAACCCCGTGCCAAACGACGTCGGGAACCCCGGGATCGGCACTGTCGCCGCGAACAGGTACAAGGTCTCGTTGCCCGTCGGCTCGGCCGCCTGCAGCGTGTACCCGGAGCTCGGAAGAGTCAGCGTCCCCGCGCCTTGCAGGTTGTTCGGCTGGTAGCGGTTCGGGTAGACGAGCAGGACCCGCTGGTCGGCGCGCACCTCGCACAGGTAGACGTACGCCGTGCGGTTCGTCGTAACGAAGATCGTGATCGCCTCGCCCACCTGGTACGTCGCCTTGGACAGCGCCACGGTCGCGGCAAGCGCCGGCTGAGCAGCGACGACGGACACGGAGGCCGAGTCGGACGACTGCCCGCCCGGACCAACGACCGTCAAGGTCGCCGTGTACGTGCCGGGAGACACGTAGGCGTGGCTCGGCGAGACGCCCTGCGCCGTTGTCCCGTCGCCAAACGACCACGAGTAGGTCGTGATGGATCCGCTCGACGCGGAGCCGTTGAGCACGATGGACGCCCCGACGGTCCCCGCGTACGGCCCGCCCGCCTCGGCGGTCGGCGGCGGCGTCACGGCGCTGATCGTCACGCTGCGTGTGTTGTTCGACTCGTTCGACTCTCCAACCTGGCCGAGATCGTCGGCACGGGCCGTGAACGTCTGCGGGCTTGACCCAAGCGGCAGGGAGAACGTAAGCGACGTCGTGGCCCCCGCCGCGAGTTGCCCCACATAGCCAGAGCTCGAGGCGAGTCCGCCGTCGAGCAGCACGCGGAACTGCCCAGCGACTGCGCTCCCTTGGTTCGCGACGCTCACCGCAAACGAGATCTGCTGGCCCAGCGCCGGGTTCGTCGGCGCGTAGGAGAGGGACGTGACGACTAGATCCGGCATCGCCGGGGTCTGAACCGCCACGGTGCGCGTCGTCGAGTTCGTCGCACCGTCGTCGTCTTGCACGGTCAGCGTGACGGTGTACGTCCCTGCAGCGGCATAAGCGTGCGACGCGGTGA
>JAQTNX010000078.1 GCA_028713635.1 Candidatus Bipolaricaulis sp. | reverse complement strand
GCCCCTAGGCCGAGGCCGCACCACAGGACGGAGAGCCACCGCCGTCTGTCGGGCGCGGCCTGGGGCGTCGCGCTCCTCTCCTTTCTCGCGTGCACGATGACGGCGGCGAGCCAGACAGCGAAGGCGACGAGCATCAGCGCGCCGTCAAGGCGTGAGATGACCCCATCGATGAGAAGGGCGCCGGTCACCGCAGGGACTGCTGCGGCGACGGGGAAGTCACGACGAACGACGCCGCGCGAGCAGCGGATGCCGGAGACCGCCAGGGCGAGCCCGAGGACAAGCGCGACGTTGACGACGTTGCTGCCCAGCGCGTCCCCGAGACCGATCTGCGGCTTCCCGGCCATGGCCGCATTCACGGACACGGACAGCTCGGGACTCGAGGTGCTGAACGCGGCAATCGTCACGCCGACGATGCCCGGGGCGATGCGAAGCCACCGAGCGATCCCGACCGAGCCGCGAACGAACAGCTCGCCACCGAGCGCCGCGCACGCAATCCCGCCCACCAGCATGAGCCATTCCATGACCGCACCCCCCTACTCGCCGGCGCTCATGCCCCCGGCCGAGCGACGGTTCCCTCGGTAGGAATCGCCGAGCGAGCGAGCTCGTCGGCACGCTCGTTGTCCGGATGCCCCGCGTGTCCTTCCACCCAGTGGAAGCGCACCCGGTGTTCGGCGACCCGGCGATCCAGCTCGCGCCACAGGTCCTCGTTCTTGACGGGAAGCCATCGCTTCCCCGCCCGCCGACGCCATCCGTTTCGCTTCCACGCGTCGATCCACTCGGTGATGCCGCTGCGCACGTAGGTGGAGTCGGTGTACAGGTCCACCTCCGACGATCCCCGGAGCGCCTTCAGGGCTTCGATCGCCGCGGTCAACTCCATCCGGTTGTTGGTGGTGTCGCGTTCTCCCCCCTGGATTTCCTTGCGAAAGGATCCCGAGACGAGCACCGCGCCCCAGCCCCCGGGGCCTGGATTCCCGCTGCACGCGCCGTCGGTGTAGATCGTTACGACGTTCACGAGGCTACATCATGCCGGTCGCTCGAGGAGATGTCGAGGCCGGCGCCCGAGGCGGCGCCGAGGACGCACCGCCCGTTGCCGCGCCCGCGCACGGCGACTACCATGGGCCCATGCCCATCCCCTCGCTCGCTCTCATCATCGGTGACCCGTACCGGCGCGAGCGCGCCTTGGCGGAACGCGAGGCGGCGATCCGGGGGGATGACCCCACGTGCGAGCGGCACGCGCGCTTCGCGGACGAGGTGGACGTAGCGAGCCTGGACACCGAACTGCAATCGGCGCCGCTCTTCGCGCTCGGGCGCCACTTTGTGATCCGGCGCGCCGACGGGATCCGCAAGCCCGCGCCATGGGTTCTGGCCTTGGAACGACCGCTCCCTCCGGCGACCTTCGTGACCCTCCTGGCCGACGAACTGAAGGCGACAAGCCCGATCGCCAAGCTCTTCCAAGCGTGCGGAGCCGTGACGACGCTTCCGTCTCCCTCGACACGGGACGCGGAGCAGGCGGTGCGCAACCTCGCGGCGGGGACCGGCCTACACCTGCGCGCGGACGCCGCCGCGGTCCTGGCACGCCGCACGGGCGGCGACCTCCTCGCCGCGGCGGGGGAGGTCGCCAAGCTCGCCCTGTTCGCGCCGGATGGCGACGTCAGCGCCGAGATCGCCGACCGCCTCGTGTTTCCCGCCGCCGAACCGACCGCCTACCCGTTCTACGATCGACTGGGGGAGAGAGACCTTCCGAGCTCCTTGGGAGCCCTCGCCGACGTTCGCGAGGACGCGGGGCGGCTTCTCGGGGGTGCGGTCCGCCATCTGGCCCGCCTCGCGGCGCTCCGGCTCCTCATCGACCGCGGCGTGCCCCAACAAGAGATGGCGCAGCTCGCCGGGGTTCCTCCCTGGCTCTTGCGGCGTCTGCTTCCCCAGGCGAAGCGCTTCCGCCTGGAAGAAGCCGCCGCCGCCCTCGACCTCGGCGTCCGGCTCGACGCACAGGTCAAGAGCGGCGGCATTCAAGCGTCCGATGCGCTGCTCAAACTCGCGTTCAGCGTTACGCGCTCTTCTCCTCCACGTGGACGGGGATGAACTTCCAGAACCCCGCCTTCTCGAGCAGGAGGCGGCTCGCAATCAGCGCGCAGTAGAGCGTCGCGATAATACCGATCGCTAGGGTCACGGCGAACCCGCGGACCGATCCTGTTCCGACGAGGAGCAGGATGACGGCGATCGTCATGTTGGCGACGTTCGAGTCGATGAGCGCCGTCATCGAGCGATCATGGCCGGCGCGCACGGCGGCCATCGGCGACTTGCCCGCGCGACGCTCCTCCTTGATGCGCTCGAAGATGATGACGTTGGCGTCCACCGACGTACCGATCGTCAAGATGATGCCGGCGATTCCCGGCATCGTCAGCGTCGCCCGGAACAACGCGAGGGCGCCGAAGATGATCAGCAGGTTCAGCACGAGGGAGCAGTCCGCCACGATCCCGATCGTGCGGTAGTAGATCAGCATGTAGATCAGGATGACCCCAAAGCCGATCACGATCGACATCATCCCGCGGCGGATCGAGTCGCTTCCGAGCGACGGGCCGACGGTGGTCTCCTCGTCGACCTGGATAGCGACTGGGAGAGCGCCGGCGCGCAGCACGACGGCCAGTCGCTTCGCCTCTTCCTGCGTGAACTGACCCGAGATCGTCGTCGAGTCCTTCACGCCCCGCCACCCTTCGCTCCGCGCCGCTTGCACGATGCTCTCCTGGATGACCGGCGCGCTGTAGACGGTGCTGTCCAGGATGATGGCCAGGCGCTTGCCGGCTCCGAGGTCGCGGATGACCTTGGCGAACTGCTCGGCCCCTTCCTGGTTGAACGACATCTGAATCATCAGCCGTCCCGCCGTCGTCACCTGCTGGGACACCTGCACTTTGGCGTCGGCCAGGGCCGCTCCGGTGAGCAGCACGTCACGCTTCAGGATGTAGGGAATCCCGTCGCGGTCGCGGAGCAGCTCTTCGTCCATCGACTCGGGAACCAAGTCCTCGAGCTTGGAAGCCCCTGCCCGAACGACTTCTCGGAACTCGAGCATCGCAGTCTGGCCGATCAGCCGGCGCGCTTCGGCGGGGTCCGTGGCCCCGGGGATGTTGACCAGGATGCGGTCGCCGCCGAACCGGCGGATCTCCGCGTTCGCAAGTCCGTACTGGTCGATGCGGTTGGCCAGAATCTCAATTACGCGGTCGATCGTCTCCGTCTGGGACTTGGCGTCCATCTGCGAGACGCCCTCTCCCTCAAGGACGAGGCGCACGCCGCCCTGAAGGTCAAGTCCGAGGTTCACGACCTCCTTGAGCGGCCAGAACGGGTAGATGAGCCAAAGGCAGCCAACCAGGACGATGACGACGGAGGCGAACCGCAGCCAGTCTCCTCGGGTCATTTCATGATGTGCCATGCGGTGTACCTCACTTGTCGAGCTTCCTCACGATGCTCGCCTTGGCCATGCGGAGCTTCGCGCCTTCTTCGAGAATGAGAACCACCGACGTGTCACCGATCGAGTCGATCTCGGCGATGATTCCGCCGGCCGTCATGATCTTGTCCCCGCGCTTCAAGCCCGAGAGGAGGTTGTTCATCTCCTGCTGCCGCTTGCGCTGCGGACGGATCAACATGAAGTAGAAGATCGCGCCAAACGCGACGAGCAGGATGATCAGGGGCAGGTAGCTCGACAGCCCCGTCGCGGAGGTCGAGGTCGACGCCCCCTCGACTTCCTGTGCCCACGCCGCGCCGGACAGGACAAGCAAGAGAACACCACACGCCACGAACGCTCGGCTCATGCTATCACTCCTTCGCGGCGTTCTGATGGCGACGGATCCCCGTAAAGAGAAACAGACCTCCAAGGACGCCGAACGCGACCGCCGCCGCGATGCTTGTGCTTCCTGTAAGTCCCCTCCCAAGGGCAATCCACCGCTCGAGGAGGAAGATCACATCAGCCCAAAGTATACAGTACAGCCCGGCCAAGATCGATGTCCGCGCCCGGAATGCGCGCGTCCGGCTTACCCCGTCGTAGGCCAACGACGCCGCGGGGATGGCCGCCCACACGAGAGCCAGGACGCCCGGCCGCGGCAGGAGCGAGATTCCGAAGAGCAGAAGCATCTGGGCCGGAAGAAGCGGAAGGACGTTGGCCACCGCCTTCCCGGTCGGCCGGCTCCGCACCGCCAGCGTGTAGATCACGGCAACGAGCGTCTCGAGCGAGGCCACCACCGCGGGGACGAGCGTCAGGTTCCCGAAGTACAGGGTCATCGCCAGGAGGAGAATGAGGAACGGAAGCGACCAGACCGGCATGGCGATCACCGGATGGCGGGGAGGAGAAGCCGAGCGATGAGGAAGAGGAGACCGAACCCCACGACGTCGGTGATCGTCGTGAGGAAGATCCCCGAGATGTGCGACGGGTCACGCCCGAGGCCGCGGACGGCAACGGGGATCACGACCCCGCCGATCGCGCCGATGATCATGTTGAGGAGCATCGCAACGCACACGACGACGCCAAGGAGGATCTCCCCCTTCCAGAGGTAGGTGATCGCGCCGACCGTCGCACCGATCAAGACGCCGTTCACGAGGGCGAGCGCGACCTCCTTCGCGAGGAGCCGCCATCCCTTCTTGCGATCGAGCTCTCCGAGGGCCATGCCGCGCGTGATGATCGTGACGGTCTGCATCCCCGCGCTTCCGCCCTGGCCCGCGACCACCCCCATGATCACCGCCAGCGCGACAGCCTTCGCGATCGTCTGTTCGAAGAGCCCAACGACAAAGGCCGCAGCGAGCGCGGTCGCCAGCCGCGCGTAGAGCCACGGCAGACGAAGGCGGAACGACGACCACCAGCTCGTGTCGAGGCTCTCTTCCGCCGGCACGCTGGCAAGTCCGTAGATGTCCTCGGTCGCCTCGTCGCGCATGACGTCGATGACGTCGTCGACCGTGATGACCCCGAGAAGGCGGTGTTCGGCGTCGACGACGGGGAGCGCGAAGTAGTCGTACTTGTCGAACAGCCTCGCCACTGTCTCGGCGTCGGCGTCGACGGGAACCGAGACGGCGTCGCGCACAACAAGCTCGCGCAGGCTGCGGTTCGGAGGCGCCAGGGCAATGTCTCGCAAGGACAGGACGCCCAGCAGCTTCTGCGCGTCGTCGACCGCGTAGGCGTAGTACACGGTCTCCGCCTCTTCCTGTCGCTGACGCAGGAAGTCGATCGCCTCCTGCGCCGTCATCGACAACGACAGCGGGACGACCTCGGGCGACATGAGCCCCCCGGCGGTGTCGGGAGGATAGGCGAGGAGGTTGGTCAGGACCTGGGCCTCCTGACGGCTGAGTCGAGACAGGAGCTCCTGCTGCACCTCCTCGGGAAGCTCGTCGAGCAGGTCGACGGCGTCATCGGGGTTCATGCGGGACAGGATGGTGCTTGCCTCGTGACGATCCAGCTTCTCGACCACGCCCGCCGACTCGTCCGGATCCATCTCCGCCAGCGCGTCGGTGGCGGCGCCCCGCAGGAAGAGGCGATGGATCACCTCGGCGGCCTGTCCGTCCGAAAGCTCGGCCAGCACCTCCGCCACGTCGGCCGGCTTCTTCGAGAGCAGCTCCCGCAAGAGACCCTTCCGCTCGTCCATGTCCCTCCTCCAGCGTCGATTATAGTCCCGGCCCCGATTCCGGCCACCGCCACCTCCCTGGCTCCGCGGCGCACCCTCCCCTATCCTTAGACTCCTCTGCGACGCGCGAGGAGGAGAAGGTGGAAGACCGAGATCGTCGACGAGAGCCAGCGTGCGGCCGGCTCGGCATGGTGGCAACAAGCCAGCCGCTCGCCGTGCAGGCCGGCGTCGAGATCCTCAGGGCGGGCGGCTCGGCCGTCGACGCCGCGCTGGCGGCGAACGCGACGCTCGCCGTCGTCGAGCCGATGAGCTGCGGACCCGGAGGAGACGTCTTCGCCCTCGTGTGGGAGGCGTCGACGCGTCGTCTCTCCGCCCTGAACGGATCCGGGCGGGCACCCGCCGACGCGACGATCGCGGCGTTCCGTGGTCGTCGCCTTTCGAGGATCCCGCTTCGCGGCCCCCTGTCGTGGACCGTGCCGGGGTGCGTGGACGGCTGGTTCCGATTGCACGAGCGGTTCGGCCGGGTTCCGTGGCCCGCCTTGTTCGAGACGGCGATCCGCGCCGCAGAAGACGGGTTCTCCGTGACCCCGGTCATCGCGCGGATGTGGCAGGAAGCCCAGCCCCTTCTCGCAGTCGACCCCGGGTCAGCCGCCGCGTTTCTCCCGCGGGGGCGTTCCCCGCGCGCCGGCGAGACAGTCCGGAACCCCGACCTGGCGAGTAGCCTGCGCCAGATCGCGCTCGACGGTCCGGATGCCGTGTACCGAGGCGCGATCGCCCACGGCCTCTCGGCCTGCGCTCGACGAGTCGGCGCCTTCCTCTCCGCCGGCGACCTGGCGGCGCACGCGTCGGAGTGGATCGAGCCGCTGTCGCTCTCGTTCCACGGCGTCGATGTGTGGGAGCTCCCGCCGAACACCCAAGGGGTGGTTGTTCTGGAGATGCTCAACACCCTGTCGGGGTACGACCTCGCTTCATTGGGGCCCCGCTCCGCCGACTACCTCCATCTCTGGATCGAGGCGAAGAAGCTGGCCTACGAGAACCGCGCTCGCTGGATCGGCGATCCCGCGGACTCTCTCGCCGGCGCCTCCGTGTCGGGTCTCCTCACCCGCGAACATGGGGCTTGCCAGCGAGAGCGCATCGATCCGAACCGAGCCGCCCTCGAGGCGGCCCCGAGCGAGCATCCGGGCCGTTCCTGCGACACGGTGTACGTCACCGCCGTCGACCGGGACCGGAACGCGTGCTCGCTCATCCAGAGCGTGTTCCACAGTTTCGGGTCGGGGATTGCGCCGGAGGGCCTCGGCTTCGTCGTACAGAACCGCGGCTCGCTCTTCCACCTCGACCCCGACCACCCCAACGCGCTGCGACCGGGCAAGCGGCCGTTCCACACGATCATTCCAGCCATGGTGACGAGGGACGGGAGGCCGCTCTTCTCGTTCGGCGTGATGGGGGGAGATATGCAGCCGCAAGGCCAGGTACAGATCCTCGTCAACCTCCTCGTCCACAGGATGAACCCCCAGGAGGCGGGAGACGCGCCGCGCGTACGCCACGACGGATCGTCGACGCCCACCGGAGACGCGATGCAGGAAGGCGGCGTGGTCCACCTCGAGCCTGCGTTCGGGGATGCGGTCGCTGCCGCCCTGCGACGCAAGGGGCATCGCGTCGAGACGAGCGACGGTGGGTACGGCGGCTATCAGGGAATCTGGATCGACGAGGAGACGGGCATGCTGCTCGGCGGATCCGAGTCCCGCAAGGACGGACTCGCCCTGGGAATCTAGCGGGGAGGAGCATGGCGACTCGAGGGATTCAGGTGCTGCGGGAGCGCGGAATCCCGCACGAAGTGCTCGTGTACCGCTACGACAAGAAGGGCGCCGAACTCGCCGCCGAGGCGCTCGGCCTGCCGCATGGAGACGTCGTCAAGTCCCTCATCTTCCGGACCGACGCGGGCGACTTCGTTTTCGCGCTCCTCGCGAGCGACGCCACGGTCAGCGTCCGCAAGCTCGGCCGCGCAACCGGACACAGAGCGGTCGAGCCCGCGGCGCCGCGTGACGCGGAACGCCTCACCGGGTACCTCGTTGGCGGAATGAGCCCGCTCGGATCGCGCCAGACGCTGCCTGTCGTCCTGGATGCAGCAACGGCCGCGCGCTCTCACCTTGTCATCAACGCCGGCGCCCGCGGAACCCTGGTGCGGCTCGCGACGTCGGACCTCGTCGCGCTGACCGGCGCCATGGTCGCCGACATCCGCAGCGACGAGCGATCGCCTTCCTACGGGACGATCGCCGACATCCGCAACGAGGAGCGACCGGGCGTCGCGAAGCCCGATCGCCGACACCCGCGAGACGCAGCACACCCTCATCAGCTGCCGAGTCTCTCGAGTTCGTCGATCATGCCGGAGATGACGTCGAACCCGCCTTGCCAGAACGCCTTCGTCCGCACGTCAAAGCCCGCTTCGTCAAGGATGGCGAGCGGTGCCTTCGATCCGCCCTGCTCGAGGATGCGCAAGTACTTGGGGACGAACGACGCCCCCTCCCGCTCGTACTGCTGGTAGAGGGCGAGCACAAGGAGGTGCCCAAAGGGATAGGCGTAGCAGTAGAAGGGCGAGTGGTAGATGTGGCCGACCATCAACCACTCCCAACGAAACTCGTCGGGCACGTCCACGCTCGAGCCGAATTGGCTGCGGAGGTTGTCCAGGTAGCATGCGGCGAGTTGGTCGGCCGTCGCCGACTCCTCCTTCACCATGCGGTGCGCGTCGCGCTCGAACAGAGCGAAGAACGCCTGCCTCAAGATCGCCGCGTAGCTCTCATCCACGTACCGGGCCAGAAGGTAGCGGCGGAACGCGGAGTCCCGGTCGATGGTGAGCAGGCCTTGAAGGAGGAGCATCTGGGCGAAGTTGGATGCCGTCTCGGCGAGCGGCAACGGCGAATGCCAGGTGAGCACCGAGTGCTCCGCCGCAAGCTGACCGTGCACGGCGTGCCCCAACTCGTGGACAAGCGAGCTGACGTCCTGAACTCGTCCATTGAAGTTGACACAGACCCACGGAACCTTGTCCGGCACGACGCTATAGCAGAACGCGCCCGCGTCTTTGCCCGGACGAGGCTGCGAATCGACGTGCCCCGCCTCGAACACGCGCTCGGCCAGGTCGGCGAGCTTCGGGTGGAAGTCGCCGAAGACCCTCCGCACGAGGCGGACTGCGTCGTCGAACGAGTACTCCCGCACCACCGGCTCGAGCGGCGCGTAGATGTCGCAGCGCCGCAGACAATCCACGCCGATCCACCGGGCCTTGAGGCGGAAGAAGCGGTGGTACACCGAGGCGTTCTCCCGGCAGACCTCGAGCAGTGCGTCGACAGCGGCGTCCGGTACGTCATTGCCGAGGTTCCGCGCCGCGATCGGAGACGTCATGCCGCGGAGCTTCACGTTCTCCTCCACCCAGTCGCTCACCGTGTACTTGTAGAGCTGCGCGAGGACGTCCTTGTTGGCGATGAATGCTTGCAGGAGCGCGGCGTAGGCCGCCGCACGCTTCGCCGGATCCGGGTCGCGGGCGAAGACCATGACCTCGCTCCGCGTCAACGTCTTCGTCTCGCCGTCGATCGACAGGGAGAACGTGAAGCCGGACTCCATCATGTCGTAGATCGTCGCGATGCCGTGGATCCCGTTGACATCCTTGATGTTGATCGCCCGCTCGGCGGGCTCGCTGAGCGTGTACGGCGCGAATCGCCGAAGCGACTCGAAGTGATAGGCCGCGTCGCCCGCCGCTGGGAGAAGCCGGCGCGCCGCGTCGTCGTCAAGCGCCTTCCACCAGTGCTCGACGAACAGCGTGCGGTTCCTGACGTCGGCGAGCCGGGAGTCCACCCGCTGTCGCAGCGCCAGCGCGTCGGCGTTGTTCGTCTGCTCGGAGAACCAGAGGTACGAAAACCCGTCGAGCACGGCAGCGGCGTGCGCCTGCCGCTCCACGTCACGAACAAGGATGGCGAATGCCTTCGTCGGCAACGCGCCGTTCAGTTTGCCCCGCCACGACTCGACCGTGCTCGCAGCGTCGTCGAGGACAGAAAGCGCCCTCTCCAGACCCGGTCCGGTCTTCATGAGAATGAGGTCATCGAGGTTCCAGCGGCCCTCGCAGTGCATCGTTCCCGTCATCGCCCGCTCCTCACGCCGTGCCGGCCACGGAGCCATCGAGGCCGAGCGCGCCCGCGACCTCGCGCATCCCCGCGATGGCGTCGGCCATCAGATCGTCCACGCTCACGCCGAGCATCGCCGCGCCCTTTTCGATCACGTCACGGTTCGCTCCCGCGGCGAAGCTCCGATCCTTCCACTTCTTCTTGAGCGACTTCACCTCAAGGT
>JAQTNX010000077.1:5795-10025 GCA_028713635.1 Candidatus Bipolaricaulis sp. | reverse complement strand
GCCTGCGTTGTTGCAGGCCTCGACCTCATACCAGTAGTTAGAATCGCTTGCGAGGTTAGTGTCTTGCCCCGTGGTTGTCGTCACCGTCGCCTGGTATGCAGAGGTTCCCTCGGCCATCGCGGCCCGATAGACCCTGTACGAGGTTGCGCCGCTGACCGCACCCCACGAAACCGCGATCTGATCGACATGGGTGCCGTCGCTTGCCGCGATGCCAGTTGGAGTGGCGGGGACGCCGGCTCGGCCAGGCGGTCCTGTGTACCCTGCATCCGCCGATGACTTGGGACTGCAGCCGACGGTGTTGCAGGCCTCGATCCTGTACCAGTAGTGGGAGTCGCTCGCGAGTCCGGTATCCTGCCACGATGTCGTTGTCACCGTCGCCCGGTGCGTATAGGCCCCCCCTGACGATGTGGCTCGATGGACTCGGTACGAGGTTGCGCCGCTGACCGCCCTCCACGAAACCGCGATCTGATCTGCATGAGCGCCGTCGCTGGCCGCGACGCCGGCAGGAGCGGCGGGGGCGTTGTGTCCCTCCGGTGATCTTGTGTATCCAGCATCCGGCGACGATTTGGGGCTGCAGCCGACGGCGTTGCAGGCCTCAACCCTATACCAGTAGTGGGAGTCGTTGCCGAGGCTGATGTTCTCCCACGAGGTCGTTGTCACCGTCGCCTGGTAGGCATAGTCCCCGTCGGATGACGCGGCACGGTACACCCTGTACGAATCTGCGGCGCCGACTGCACTCCAAGAAACGGCTATCCTATCTGTGTAGGTGCCGTCGCTGGCTGCGACGCTGGCGGGAGAAGTGGGGGTGATCGGCGCGCTGGGAGATCCGGTGGAACCCTCGTCTGCCAACGATTGAGCCCCGCAGCTTGCGTTCCGACACGCTTTTACACGGTACCAGTAGTGGGAATTGCCTGCGAGGCCAGCGTCTTGCCATGAGGTCAGCGTCACCGTGGCCTGGTACGAGTAGGTCGCGCCGGATGTCGCAGCTCGGTAGACCTTGTAGGAGTGCGCGCCGCTCACCGCACTCCACGAAACGACGATCCTGTCTGGATGTTTTCCATCAGAAGCACTCACATCTCTGGGGACCCCAAGGACTCCAAGGCCGGTGTGTCCCTCGTCAGCAGCTGACGGAGAGCTGCAACCGCCGTCGGTGCAAGCTGCCACCGTGTACCAGTAATGGGTATCTTCCGCAAGCTGCGTGTCCTCCCATGACATTCCCGTCACGGTGGCTAGGTACGAAAAGACACCTCCAGGTGATCCCGACCGGTAGACGGAGTAGGAAGTCGCACCGCTGACGGCATTCCACGAGAGGCCAATTCTGTCCGTGTATCTCCCATCCGTGGCCTCGATCTCGCTGGGCGCAGAGACGGGCACAGGCGGGAGACCCGCGCGGCCGACAACCGCTTCTGATCGGGGACTCACTCCTCTTTCGTTATAGGCTTCAACGCAGTACTTGTACGAGATGCCTGGGAGGGCTGTCTCGTCTTCGAATGTCCTGTCATCTGTTGCTCCAAGACGCTGATAAGAATCGCTGTTGCTGCGGATAGCGGCGGGCTCGTTCGGCGACCTCAGCACGTTGTATCCGTCTGCCCGGCGAGATCGAGACCAGGAGATCACTACCTTATCCACTACGTCGCCGTTGCTGGCCCGCACTCCCTTCGGGGCTGTAGGCAGACCTGATAGGAACTCAAGGCAACCCGGAATCAGCACCAGCAACGCGATTGCAGCTCCGACCAGTGCAAGCCGCCGGAACCGGTACCAGGGGCGCGGCTTTGGACCACGATGTATTCTGTGTGGACGCTCCCCCCCCGCTGAGATTCTCATGCTGTCCCTCCGAGCCGTTGCAGTGCCATCACAATCTACCAACGTAGCTGTCACTCTAGCAGGGGGAGCGTGGCGGCGTCTGTGTTGTGTATCACGCTGGGCAACGAGGCGCGGTGCCCAGCTGGGAAAGGTCGCCAGGTGCAAGAGGGAGGAAGCTGCGATCGTGACAGGCAAGCACGTGAAAGAAAACGCCGAAGCGGCGTTTCGAGGATCAGCCTTTCTATTGCAGCACGAAAAGAACGGCGCACCCTACCCGTATCCAAGTCGCTTCGACGAGGTAGAAGACGCAGTAGACGTATGGACCTCGAGCCAGGTCCCCCCCGTCTCTTTGTTGGGGTTCCCAGTCCAGTTCCGTGCCGTTCTCCTCGCCGACCCAGATGAGTCCTCCGGACAGATCGTAGACCTGGACACGAATGGCCGTGGCTCCTTCTACCCCTTGGAGGTCGAAGTGGACTGGCCCTTCACGCACAGGGTTGGGTGTAGCGACCGCAGTAGCTTTCGATGGCGTATTCGCGTCGCGGGGAGGGAGGGGAGGCGCGTTCGTGATGTCTCCCGCGCACTCTCCGCTGGGCGAGCTGTCTGATCTTGCATCCCAACGCAGCCTGATGATCACGTTCGGCTCGCGCGTGCGGATCCAATGACCGAGGCAGGGCAGGATCGTAGCGGGAATGCGGTACACGTTCAGCTCACTGTCATAGCACGCGCAGAAGTCGTCCACAAACCGCCGAGCCGTCTCCTCGCCGATCGCCCACTCGACCCCGTCAATGAGGACGGTGACCCGCTCCCAGCTGATTGGGAACGGACTACTGATGAGGTGCCATCCGATGCTGTCCAGCCTTACCTCGACATCGTTCTGGACTTCCCGGCCGAGAATCGAGATAGCATCAGGAGAGACGAGGCGGATCCAGTAGCCGCCTGTCGGGGTCATCACGTCCGATTCCTGGTACCGGCCGTCGAGATAGTCGAAAGGGCCCGCGTCAGCAGCAAGTCCGCGGATGACACTGCTGGCGGCGGGGTCGATCGGCTGGGCGGAGAGTGACAGAAGATTCCATCCCTCTTCATACCAGCAGGTATGTGTCTCGCGGCATTCTTGGACACGAATCGTGACTCGATCCATCCGTGACGTGCCCTGAGAGTCTGTCACGGCCACTTCAAGGGCATAGTCGCCAGGCTTGTCCGGTCTGAAACAGGCGACCTGCGTGTTGGCGCCTTCAAGTGTTCCCACGACCTGGCTACCCAACGGGATGCTGTATACGGGAACGCCAGCCGCCACATAAAGGACAGCGAAGGACCATAGAAAACTCAGCTCCGCGGTCTCGTCAGGGTCGTACGAGGCAGACGCATCAACGCAGACCCGCTCGCCGAGGCACACCGTCTGGTCTGAGCCTGCTTCGGGAACGGGGGCGAGAGTGTCGCTGCTGCCGCTCCCAGTGCCACCTCCTGAAGACGCTGGCCTTCCGCCGGCGGTGGCGTCGTCGTCCTCGGTGGTGGAGTCATTGCCTGGGGTGGAGTCGACGTCGGTCTGATCGGCCGTAGCGACTTCGGCGTAGTTGACGTAGGTGCCGCTGGCGTCGACGGTGGCGGTGATGTTGAGAGTCTTGCTGCTCCCCGCGGCGAGGTCGCCGACGGTCCACAGGCCGGTCGCGGGGACGTAGGTGCCGCTGCCGCTGTGGCTGACGTAGGTGTAGCCGCTGGGGAGGAAGTCCTCGACGGTGACGCCGGTGGCATTGCTGAACCCGGCGGCGTTGGTGACGGTGACGGCGAACGCCACGCTGCTGCCGACGGTGTAGCTGGTTGGAGACACCGTCTTGGTCAGACTGAGGTCGATGCGGGCCCCGGGAGCGGTGCCGGCGGTGGCGTCGTCGTCCTCGGTGGTGGAGTCATTGCCTGGGGTGGAGTCGACGTCGGTCTGATCGGCCGTAGCGACTTCGGCGTAGTTGACGTAGGTGCCGCTGGCGTCGACGGTGGCGGTGATGTTGAGAGTCTTGCTGCTCCCCGCGGTGAGGTCGCCGACGGTCCACAGGCCGGTCGCGGGGACGTAGGTGCCGCTGCCGCTGTGGCTGACGTAGGTGTAGCCGCTGGGGAGGAAGTCCTCGACGGTGACGCCGGTGGCATTGCTCACCCCGGCGGCGTTGGTGACGGTGACGGCGAACGTCACGCTGCTGCCAACGGCGTAGGTGGTTGGAGACACCGTCTTGGTCAGACTGAGGTCGATGCGGGCCCCGGGAGCGGTGCCGGCGGTGGCGTCGTCGTCCTCGGTGGTGGAGTCATTGCCTGGCGTGGAGTCGACGTCGGTCTGATCGGCCGTAGCGACTTCGGCGTAGTTGACGTAGGTGCCGCTGGCGTCGACGGTGGCGGTGATGTTGAGAGTCTTGCTGCTCCCCGCGGCGAGGTCGCCGACGGTCC
>JAQTNX010000077.1:0-5695 GCA_028713635.1 Candidatus Bipolaricaulis sp. | reverse complement strand
TCGACGGTGACGCCGGTGGCATTGCTCACCCCGGCGGCGTTGGTGACGGTGACGGCGAACGTCACGCTGCTGCCAACGGCGTAGGTGGTTGGAGACACCGTCTTGGTCAGACTGAGGTCGATGCGGGTTGGGGGCGTCAAGACCGCTAACCGTCCGACAAGGTAGATGGCGCTGTCGGCTCGCTCCTCAGTTACGAACTCGGTGATCGGGGTCGTGCTGGTGGGTGTCGCCACGAAACCCAGAACGTCCAGTTGGTACTCCGTGTCGCCGACCCAGAACGTCCTGGACTGTCCAGAGGCCGGGAATACCACGAGGTCGTCGCAGGGCGTTGCGGACACCTGGAAGAGGGGGCACTCGTATACGTCTCCCATATTCGGCGTTTCTTCGAACGCCAGCACATAGTCGAACACCGGGTCGGGACTCAAAGTCGGTGAGAGAAGGTGAAGCGTCACCTCGAGGGTCATCGCTGTGGGAGTTGATCCGATGACGACTCGGTTGTGGTGGGTGAAGGTTCCGATGAGAAACAATTCGTCTGCGTCAAAGAGGAGATCTTCCGCGCCTGTGAACTCAAACCAGCTTTGCCCATCGCCGGTCGGCGTGCCCCAGTACAGGGTGTTGGTTCCGATGCCCGTACCCGAGTCGTTGCAGTACGTCCATATGCCCTTGGAGTAGTCCAGCTCGTAGTCCTGTGAGATCCCCCGCATACCGACGGCGAGGACCAGGAAAGCCAGGAGAAACAGCCCGCAAGCTCCCCGGCCTGAACAAGGACGGAGCCCCGGCGCCTTGTGGGCTTTCGTTGTTGAAGTGCTAGCAGAGTTTCTCTCTACTGCTTCCCGCGTGCACGTGTTCCTCATCGCGCGCTCCCGCTCGCCCCTCTTCCTTCCTGATCGCCGTGCCCTGTCCCGATGAGACCGGGCATCGCGCCGGGATGCCGACTACCGCTGTCGCGCCGCTTTCGCAGGCCCGTCTGCGACGCGGAGCTCCAGAGAGTGACACCGCGCCAGAAGGCAGTGCGTACCCACACTGAGCGAGACGGGACGTCATCCAGCAATGCCCGAGGCCAGGACGTCCGCCGCAGTCTTTCGCGGACTGACACCTCTGCGCCTCGATCTCCCCAGAGGTTTCTTGTCTTGTGGCCAGGGCGAACAGCCGCCCGGCTGTTCGTGAGCAGCGCAGGATAAAGAACGGCCGTAGGGCTACTAGGCACAGGCCTCGGGCGGGGCAAGGGGGGCCGTGCGCTGCGATAGAAGGCGCAGAAGATGCCATGGGATCAATATAGCGGCCGTAGAAAGGCCCGTCAAGCTTCAGATCTTGTCAGGTAGACTAAGAGATGAACGACATGGAGGGAGGATCGTGGTAGTGATGGAATGTAGCATGAGAGCAGTGACAGGAGGGGCTTCTCTCAGCCGACGAAGTGCGCTATAGTGGTCGACAGGTAATCTACGTAACAGACTGAGAACAGCGGGGGTGGTATGCTGTGGATGACACAGAGCATACCTGGAGAGATGCTATACGTACGCAGAACAGAAGGAGGTCAGCAGAAGGCATACGGACTGGCACTTGGGTGGCGGGCGGAAGGAGGGGGCTAGAGGAGTCTGGCTTCGAGGTGAGTTCAAGGAGGAGGTGCTTCATGCAGGGAGGTAAGTGGCGGCGCCTACTGGCAGCAGCTCTCGTCGCTGCCCTATTTGCCATTCCGGCGATGGCGCAGACATTCTGGGACGACTTTGAGGACGTCAGCTACCGAAACGGCCCGTTTGACTGCAGCGGAACGCCGCTGCAAGCCGGAGCCGAAGCGGCAGGGTGGGTCTTCGAGCCGCCGTGGCAACTGGTCGATGAGTGTATGTTCTGGGGTCCCGTTCCCGTTGGGGTTGTGCCGTTCGATGGGACGCACATGCAAGCCGCGTATTTCGGCTACCCTGATCCGGACGCGGGCACGGGCGACTACTGCGACGCACCTGCGGACGACCCGACGCTGTCATCGCCCGTCATTACCCTGGTCCCGCCGTGTGACGTGATCACGGTTTCTTTCGACTACTACCGTCAGGTCGAGTCGGACCCCGGTTCGTACGACAAGACATTGGCCGAGGTTCAATTCTACAGCGATGCAGGAGGCACGGCCCCACTAGGTGCCCCCGTAACGATCTTCAACATGGACTCGAGTGACCCGTCGGTCGCCGCTTGGCAGACGGTCACCGACGATGTTTCGGTTCCCGCGGGGGCGGTAACTGCACAGGTGCTGTTCCACTTCGATCCGGTCGACAAATACAACAACTGCTTCTTCGGTTGGTTGATCGACGACCTGACGGTGACGTGCTACAGCACGCCGCCCGTGGTCTATTGCGATGAGTGTCCGTCGAGCCTCCCGCAGGGCCAGGAAGGCACGAAGTACCTGCTCAACGAGCAGACCCCGTCTGAGAGCGGGTTCGACTTCAAGACGTGCGTCTATGGCGGATATGTCGACCCGAGTGATCCGGATGGGATTCCGGATTGGCGGTTCAGCATCGCCAAGCTGGATCCGAGGACAGGCGAGTGCATCGCAATCGACAGCTCGGATCCCGAGTGGCCGCTCCCGGAGCGCCTGAGCCTGACCCAGGACGGCTGGCTGACAGGCAATCTCGACTCCGGAACCGCTGGGACATACACGTTCTGGGTTCTGGTTGAGGTTGGCGTCGGCCGCGACTACAGCCGCTGCTGCATGCTGTTGACGCTGGCCGTCCGCTCTGCTCCGGGCACGGGCTCGTTCCTGGAGCAGTTCGACCCCCTGACCGGAACCTGGACGAAGTGTGGATTTGAGACCCAAGCTACTCCGCCCAACCTGTGGCACACGACCGCTTCGCTCTCCTGCTCTGAGCCGAGCCTCGTGAACTACGGTACGGTAGCGTACTTCGGCAGTGACAGCACGTGCGACTACGACGGCACGAAGAAGCGGGTCAAGGGCTGCTACTGCGTTGATGTCCCCGTCGATTCCGAGCAGAAGCCGGGATACGACATCCACGTCGGGTTCAAGTCGTACCGCGAGGTCGAGGACTACCCAGGCGGCGCCTACGACAAGACGTACGTCGAGGTGAGCGTCGATGGCGGGGCGACCTGGAAGCCGGTGCCGGCTCTGTACTGGGATTCCAGCACGCCGTCCACGAAGGCGTGGACGTGGCAGCAGGCGAACACCGGGATCACCACCACGTCGGCGAACCTGGTCAGCGTCCGGTTCTGCTTCGACTCGGTCGACGGCTACGGGAACGACTTCTTCGGCTGGGCGATCGACGAGGTCACCGTGTGGATGACGCCGGCGCAGCTGGTCATCAACTGCTGCCCGCTGCCGGAGGGATTCGTCGGTGAGCCGTACGAGGCGGAGCTCGGCTATGCGGGCGGGACGTGCAACGAGGAGGTTCGCGTCAGCGGCCTGCCGGAAGGTCTCACGCCTGAGGGCACGGGTACGACCGGGGATCCGTTCAGGATCGTCGGCACGCCGCGCACCGCAGGTACCTGGCCAGTCACGATCGAAGTGGTCAGCGGCAACGAGGTGCTGGACACCGTTGTCTGCGACCTCATCGTCAACGAGCAGGTCTGCTTCTTCTTTGAGGACTTCGAGGCCGACCCGATCTGGACGTGGGGCGGGCAGTGGGTGCGAGTCGGGCCGCTTCCGGCGATGGTTGGAGTTCCGCACGGGGAGTTCAGCGGTACGCCTCCGTGTGATCCAACGACGATCCCGGTGGGCACGGATAACCACGTCGCCTACTACGGTGATCCGTCGCTGATGAACTACGATACCGGCGCTCGAACGACGGGGATGCTGTCGCTCCTTGACACTCCGGCCGGGATCGACATTACGGACTGCGTCTACATCAAGCTGACGTTCGACTCCTGCCGTCGTGTGGAGCAGTTCCAGGACGGCTACGACCGGACGAAGGTCCAGATTCGCTGGGACACCGGGCCGCAGTGGTACACGGTCTGGTACAAGGACTCCGGCGATAAGGATCCGACCGGCTGGCAGAGCGAAGAGGCGAACTACGGGGTGCCGTTCGTGGTGCCTACTGGAGCGACCAAGATGTGGGTCCGCTTCGTGTTCGACTCGGTCGACCGTTGGTACAACAACTACTTCGGCTGGATGATCGACAACATCAAGATCTGCTGCGCAGAGGATGGTGGGCCGATCAACGGTGGTCTGCAAGGGAAGGGTCTCGGCGAGGGTGGTCGCGACGGCGACGCTGAGCTTGCCGTGATGAACGTCCCGAACCCGGTTCGCGACGTCCATACGACCACGTTCACGGTGCGCGGAATTGGTGTTGAAGCGATCCGGATTCAGATCTTCGACATCAACGAGACGCTCGTCTTCGAGCAAGAGATCGGCGGCGACGAGCTCGTGTGGCACACCGATGACAACTACGGCGATTACCTCGCCAACGGCGTGTACTTCTACCGTGCGTGGGCGAAGATCGACGGCGTCTGGGTGCAGACGAAGTTCCAGAAGCTTGTGATTCTTCGCTAGCTCTAGGTTTTCTAATGCGGGCCCCAGGCGAGTTGTCCTGGGGCCCGTTCTTGTACCGTGCGCCAAAGGAAGGGGCGGTGATGCGAACAAGGGCAGCGGCAGCGGTCGTTGCGGCAGCGCTCCTCCTGTCACTGAGTGCTGTCGGGCTGACCTTTCAATGGGAAGGGACCCTCGGCGTCGACTCTGCGGCGATGCGCTGGGTCAACGAGCAGATCGAAGAGTACGAATCCGCGTTCCACGAGGCGATCGATCCGCTCAGCTTCGGGCTCCGCGTCGAGATCGGAGCAGCGGTAACGGATCTGAGCATCGCCGGGTTCACACCGACGGTGGCGATGGAGGCGAACTTCGCCTCGAGGAGCACGGGCGGTGGGCCGTTTGTGGCCAGGGCACTGGGGCTCTCTCTGGGAGCGTCTCGGGCGTTCGGGCACGTCGTGGTCGGCTTCGACGCGATGGCCTCCTGGGGAAGCCTTCATAGGCCGCGAAGCGACGCCATGTCTGGTTGGGGGCTTGGGGTTGCTGGCGAGGCGGCATGGACCACGGCGGTGGGAGGCCGGCTCGGATTGACGGTTGGCCTGCGGGCGAGGTACCTGGCGATTGGCCGGGCCACGGGCGATGTGGATGGTCGTGATGACGGCGAAACCGTGGCACTCCTCGACTTCTCGGGAGTAGGATTATGGATGGGGATCACCTGGAAAGGACGGTAGGACGATGTGCGGGTGGCGGGGGTTCGCGGTCGTTGTGGTCGGTGTGGCGTTTGCGGGCATGGCGTGTGCCGCCGAAGTGCCGTCGGGCGTGGGAGCGGCAGCGTTTGCGCGCTGGGGCATGGACGCCCGGCCGAGCGCGATGGGAGGCGCTTTCGTCGCGATTGCGGAGGGGAGCCCCACGACCTACTACAACCCGGCAGGCCTGGGGATGAACGTTCTTCGCCAGGTTGGAGGAATGTACACGGCTCCATACGGCGCCGACTTCGGAGTGAGTCTCCAGTATGCGAACATCGTCGGGTCTCTGGCGCTCCAATCCCCTTCGCGAACGGCGCTTCGCGGGTCCGTCGGGTTGGGGTTCACGTGGGTCGGGCAGACGATCGACGGCATCACCCTCTACGACGATGAGGGGATGCCCTCGGTGGTCAGCGCCTACAGCTCGCTCTTCCTCGGCTCGGTTGGGATTGCGCTGCCGGGCGCCGAGGGGATCTGGATTGGTGCATCCGTC
>JAQTNX010000076.1 GCA_028713635.1 Candidatus Bipolaricaulis sp. | reverse complement strand
CCGGACGTCGGCGGTCTCGCGCTCGGCCTGCTCGATGTAGCGGGAGTCCGTGACCAGAAGGGTCTCCTTGGCAGACACGACCAGAGCACCCTCGCCCGTGAATCCGGTCAAGTAGCGCAGGCTCGCGCGATCGGAGCCTTCGTAGTTGTAGAGTAGGACGACCTCTTCGGTAAGCCGCCCGAGGAGCGCGCTCCGACGTGCTGCGACGTCGCTTGTTTGGTGGGTCACGTTGGCCTCCGACGTGTGATGGTGTACCGGTGGTGTGCCGACGAGCGTGCGGTCCGTTCGGCCCCGAATGGGCCGCGCTCGTTCAGCCCCGATCGGAGAGAACTATACGCGCGGAAACGTCCTTGTCAATGGAAGAAGCGACCGCTATAATCCCCGGCCAAATGGCGAAACTGGAGACCCTGCAGGAGGACATCCGGAAGGTCGGCGCCGATCTTGCCCCCGAACTCGAGGCGATCGGGGACCCGTCGGCGCTCGAAGCGTTTCGCATCGAGTTCCTCGGGCGCAAGGGACGGATCGCGACTCTTCTGAAGCAGCTCGGCACGCTCGACCCCGCCGAGCGCGCTCAAGCCGGCCAGTGGTTGAACGATCTCAAGGAACGAAGCGCATCCGCGTTTTCCGCGCGCGAGGCCGAACTGCGCCAGCGTGCGCTCGACGCTCGCCTTGCGGAAGAACGCACGGATGTCACCCTCCCCGGAGTCTACCGACCGTGCGGGCACGCTCATCCGCTGTCGAAGGTTCAGGAGGAGATCGAGTCGATCTTCATGCGGATGGGATTCGACGTCGCCACAGGCCCGGAGATCGAGACCGAGTACTACAACTTCGAGGCGCTCAACATCCCGGCCGATCATCCGGCGCGAGCCGATTGGGACACGTTCTTCATCACCGACTCGACGCTCCTGCGCCCACACACCTCTCCGGTCCAGATCCATGTGATGGAGAAGAGCTCGCCGCCCGTGCGCATCATCTGCCCCGGCCGGTGCTATCGACGGGATGCGCAGGATGCAACGCACTCGCCGGTGTTCCATCAGATCGAGCTCCTGTGGGTCGAGGAGGGGCTCTCCCTCGCGAACCTGAAGTTCGTCCTTGAGCTCTTCACGAAGGAGTACTTCGGGCCGGGATACGAGATGCGGTTCTCCGGCGACTTCTTCCCGTTCACCGAGCCATCGGTCCAGGTGCACATCAAGGCCCCCGGCACCACGCGGTGGCTTGAGATCATGGGTGCCGGCATGGTCGATCCCGCCGTGCTCACCGCCGTAGGCTACGACCCGGAGCGCATCACCGGCTTCGCCTTCGGCCTCGGCATCGAGCGCATGGCGATGCTGAAGTACGGGATCGACGACATCCGAACGTTCCTGACGAACGACCTACGCTTCGTTCGACAGCTCTAGGCTCCCGCAACGCCTACCCCGGCCGTCGGAAGAGAAGCACGGCATTCTGGCCGCCGAACCCAAACGAGTTCGACAGCGCGACACGAATCTCCATCGCCGTCGCTTGTGGCGTGTAGTCCAGGTCGCAGGCAGGATCGGGCGTTTCGTAGTTGAGGGTCGCGGGAATGAAGCCATGCTCCATGGACAGCAGCGTCGCGATCGCTTCCACGCCCCCCGCCGCGCCCAGCAGGTGCCCGACCTGCGACTTCGTCGAGCCGATCTTCACCGCCCAAGCGGCCTCACCGAGTGCGCGCTTGATCGCCATGGTCTCGATCCGATCGTTCGGCTCGGTGGACGTACCGTGCGCGTTGATGTAGTCGACGTCCTCCGGTCGAAGTCCCGCTCGGGAAAGGGCCATCTCGATCGCGCGCCGCGCCCCGTCGCCGTCCTCGGCGGGGGAGGTGATATGAAAGGCGTCGCCCGTCATGCCGAACCCGGCGAGTTCCGCGTAGACGTGCGCGTTCCGCCGTTCCGCCCGCTCGGCGTCCTCGAGCACGAGGAATCCCGCGCCCTCTCCCATGACGAAGCCGTCGCGGTCGCGGTCGAACGGCCTTGACGCCCGCTCCGGCTCGTCATTCCGTTTCGAGAGCGCGCCGATGCGCGAGAACCCGGCGAACGTGATGCGCAACATGACCGACTCCGCGCCGCCGGCGAGGACCATGTCGGCAAGCCCCGAGGCGATCCACTCCCCGGCGATCCCGACCGCGTGCGATCCGCTCGCGCACGCCGACACAACCCCGAAGTTCACACCCCGAAGGCCATACTCAATCGAGATCTCCCCCGCGAGCGCGTTCGGCATGAGCCGCGTCACGAAGAACGGGCTGACGCGCCGAGGGCCGCGCTGCTGGAGCTCTCCGACGTTCTCCACGAACGTCTCCATCCCGCCGATTCCGGTCCCGGAAACGACGCCCGAGCGATCGGCGTCGTAGTCGCCGGCTCCGAGCCCGGCGTCGCGCAGGGCGAGCCCCGCCGAGACGAGAGCCAGTTGCCCCGAGCGGTCGAGATGGCGGGCCCTCTTCGGATCGAGGTGGGCAGTCGGATCGAAATCCACGAGGGGTGCGCCGATCTTCACGTCGATGTCGGCAAGGTCGATGAGGTCGTCGACTCGCCGCACGCCGCTTCGTCCGCTTTCGAGGCCCTCCCAGAAAGCGTTCTTGCCGGTTCCGATCGGCGTGACCGGCCCCACCCCGGTGACCACGACGCGCCTACGCATGCTGTCCCCGCATTCGCTCCGCTATTCGGAGCCGGGTGGCCGCCGCGGCGCGCGCCTCGGGGGCAGCCTGGGCGTCGTCGGCCCGCCGTCGGAGGGCGCCGAGGTCGATGTCGTCGACGGGCTCGACGTCCGTGGTCAGAACCGTGACCTTGCCGTCGCGCACCTCGAGGGTGCCGCTTCCGCACAGGAAGCCGGCCTCGCCGTCGGCAGTCGTGATCCTCACAGGGCCCTCGCAAAGCTGCGCGAGGAGAGGGGCGTGCCCTTCGAGGACGGCGAACTCCCCCCGCGGCGTGCGAGCCACCACCATCGTCGCCTCTCCGTCGTAGTACGTTCGGTCCGGTGACCGCAACCGGCAGTGCATGGTTCCCCCTTCCATCCCGTAGGACGGAGACTATAGGAGAGCGCGGGGATCGCCCGCAAGGAGCCCGCTAGTCCTCCGCGACACCTTCCACGATGTCGGTCGTTCGACTGGCCCCGATCCTTGACGCGCCGGCCGCGATCATCTCGAGCGCGGCCTTCGTGTCTCGGATTCCGCCGGACGCCTTGACGCCGGTCTCGGGCCCGACCACGCGCCGCAGCAGAGCGACATCGGCTGCCGTCGCCCCCCCCGTGGAGAACCCCGTCGACGTCTTGACGTAGTCGGCTCCGGCTGCCTTGGCAATCCTGGCACCGGCGGTCTTCTCTTCCTCCGAAAGGAGACAAGTCTCGAGGATCGCCTTGACGATCACCTTCCGAGGCGCCTTGCGGGCGGCGGCGCAGACGGCTCGGATGTCGTCGGCCACCGTCTTCTCGTCCCCTTCCAAGAGCGCGTCGACACGGATGACCATATCGAGCTCGTCCGCGCCGAGGGCGATCGCCTCGTCCGCCTCGAATCGCTTGACGGCCGATGTGGTTGCCCCATGCGGGAATCCGATCACGACGCACAACTTCACCGTGGACCCGCGCAGCAGCTCCTTGGCCAGCGCGGCGTGGCACGGACTCACACACACCGAAGCTGTGCCGTACCGCATCGCCTCGGCGCACAGCGTGCGCACGCCGCCACGGCTCGCCGTCGGCCCCAAGAGCGTGTGATCGATTCGGCCGGCCAACTCTTTCCGGTTCATACCTCTCCTCCTCTGCTGCGCGCGGCTTGCGCCGCTCCCGGCCGACCGCTTCGCTGTGCGAACCGGCCCTGCTAGCGTCCCAACACGGCCCCCAGATCCGCCGCCTCGAGAAGCTGGAAGCTTCGTCCGGCCTCGTGAATGAGGCCGACCAGAAGATACCCCTCCGCCAGCAACCGTTCGAACACGTCGCGCGTCGCCAGCCGCCACCGCCGCGCCTCGTCGGGAGCCGCCTCGCGGAGCGGGTCGAGGTGCACCGGCACCTCCACGAGAAGGTGCGAACCCGTCACGCTGCGGTCGAGGTCGAGAAGCACCCGCTGCCCCGACGGACCGACCGTCGTCCTCGTGAGAACCGCCATCTCGTGGAAACCAAGCTGGTAGTGTGCAGCGAGGCGACCCTCATCGACGACGGCCGCCGTCCGTGGAGCGCGAACCCACCATTCGACTCCCACGCGGTCGGTCACCAGCCCAGCGTTCTGCCGGTCGTGGAGCTCGCCGAGGACGTTCCGCTCGTAGCGAGAACCCACGGCGCCAAGCCGGTTCAGGGCGAGGTGCGCTTCGTCCCCCCGCAGCGGATCGATCCACCATCGGACGACCTCGACTCCGCGGTCGGCGGCCGCCGCGCGCTCCGCCCTGCGGAGCGCCGACGCGACTCCGGCATTGCGTCGCCGAGGCGACACGCCGAGGAACAGCGTGAAGAGGCCGGGAAACCCTTCGTGCGTGCCCGACAAGTCCACCAGCGCGCCGGCGAGAACACGCTCTGGAGCCGGCGTGTCCCACGCGCCCAGAATCAGCCCGCCGCTGTCGTGGATGGCGCGCAAGGTGGGGAGGCCGCACGTGGGCCGAGCGGGGTGCTCTCCGCGCACCTCAAGCTCCAGGCGCTCGCACGCTCGCCAGTCTTCGAGCCCGGCGAGTCGCTCAACTTCGATACTCATCGGCCCGATCGATGTGGCGCGACTTCTTGTCGCCATACATCCTGCGGTCGACCTCCGCCAACAGCGACTCCAGGGAGCGCGTGTCGCCCGGCCTGCGGGTGTAGATGCCGATGCTGAGGCCGATGTCCAGGTCGCCGATTCCGGTTCTCCTCGGCACAAGCAGAATGCGATCGTGGAGACGGTCCGCGACGAGGTTCGCCTCGTTCTCCTCGGTCTCCGGCATGAAGACGAGGAACTCGTCGCCCCCATACCGGATGACCCGGTCGGACGTCCGCACGTTCTCGTTCAGGAAGACGGCCACCTGCTGCAGCACTTCGTCGCCGCGCAGGTGCCCGAACCGATTGTTCACGGCCCGGAAGCCGTCGACGTCGATCATCATCACCGAGAACGCGTGCGCGTAGCGGTCGCTTCGAGAGAGCTCCGGAGCGATGATCGAGTTGAAGTAGTGCCGGTTGAACAGACCGGTCAACGGATCCCGCACGGCCTGTTCGCGAAGCGTCGTCTGCGAGGCCAGGTTCGAGATCGCCGTCGCGAGGTGGCTTGCGATGACCTCCACGAGTTGCCGATCTTCTTCGTCGAAGAACCCCATCTCGCTGCTCTCGATGTTGAGAACCCCGACCAGCCGATCCCCAAACAGCAAGGGCACGGCAAGCTCGGACCGCGCAGAAGGGAGCGCCTCGTAGTACCGCGGATCGGAGTGCACATCGGACACGAGGGCCGTACGCTTGTTCCGGGCCGCCCACGACACGATCCCTTTCCCCGTCGGCAGTTTCCACCCGAACTCCACGCCGGCCGCGCCGTACGGTCCGCGAACCCCCGCGGCGTACAGCCGATCGTCCCGGTCCAGGAGGAAGATCGACGTGAGCTGGTAGTCGAATTGGTCGACGAGGAAGTCGAGCGCGCTGGCAACAACCTGCTCGACCGTGGTCGCCGCGGCGACCCGTTGGCCAAGCCCGTAGATCCGCGCCAGCGCGTCCCGCCGCTCCAGCGCCGAAATCGCCACCGAAAGCTGCCCCGCGATCGCCGAGAGGACCTCCACGTCCTGTTCGCCGAACGCTGCCAGGTGCCGGCTCTCCACGTCGATCGCGCCGACCCCGCGTCGCTTGCCGACGATCGGTACGGCAACCATCGACCGAATCGACGCCCGCGACTCCCTGTACCGCGGCTCGAGGGCGACGTCGGGGACGACGACCGGCTCGACGTAGTTGATCGCCCAACGAGTGACTCCTTCCCCTTCCGCCGCGGTCCTCGTTCCTTTCGCAGGAACCTCGTGCCGGGGGAATGCGCCGTCGGACGCGGTCCCGCGAAGCACAAGGTCCTCTCCCTCGCGCATCCAGATCGCGCAGTAGTCCTGAGCCAAGTCGTCACGGATCCTTCGTGCGGCGGCATCGCAGAGGGCGTCAAGGCTCTGGACGTTGGCCAGTTCGTCGCCGAACTGCGACAGGCTGTGAAGGCGCTCCTTCTGTCGCCGCAGCTGATCCAGTTTGTAGACGTGCTCGATCGCCAGTGCCGCAAGGTTCGCCAGCGACGACACCGGCTCGATCGACGACACCGTCGGCACGCTCTGGTCCACCGGGTCGTCCACAGAGATGGACCCGATGATCCCCGCCGTGCCACGCAGAGGGATGAACAGCATGTCATCCTTGTGCCATCCCTCGAGAGTCACGGTCCCGGACAGCCCGAGGTTCGCGGTCCACGGGACTTCGTCGTGCGGGATGTAGTACGCCGGGCCCAGGCGGAAGCGCTCGTCGAACACCTCGCGGCGCTCAGCCGGCGACATCGGCGGCTGTTCGAAGAGCGCCTTCCGTTCCTCCGGAGAGAGGCCCGAGCAGAGTGTCTTCTCGGTTCCTCCCTCCAACGGAATCGAGGTCGACAGGTCGTAGAGCGACAGCACGGCGCGTCGGAACCCGCTGTACTCGGTGATGGTGTCCAGAACGAGCTGCAGGATGCGATCGATGTTCGGCTCGGCAAGGATCACCTCGCCCAGCTCGAGGACGACGCGATTCAGTCTCCGCAATCGCACTTCCCGGGAGATGTCGCGGACGGTCCCCTCGACGCGCGCGTCCTTCGCGCCGTCGAGAAGCCTCGTGCTGACCTCCACGATGTGCTCGGCCCCGCCCTTCTCGGTCATTCGATAGGTATGCGGGCCGTCCGCCACGACGCCCTGCGCCCGCTCGGCAAGCCCCCGCGCCGCGCGCTCGCGATCGTCGGGCGTTACAAGCTCCTCGGGCCCCCGTCCAAGCAACTCCTCGCGGGCGTATCCGGATGCGCCGACGAGGTACTCGTTGACGTACGTGATCCGCCCGCCGACCGCCTCGAAGACGCCGACGGGAATCCGTTCGATCAGGTCGCGGGCGTGCTCGGCCGCCCTGGCGCTCGCGCGCTCCTCGCGCACGTGCGCCGTCACGCTCCGGACAACCTCGAGAAGGACCGTCGCCTCCAGCGGCAGAGCCAGCCAGAGACGCGCTCCGGCCAGGACCGCGGCCGTTCCCGCCGCCGCGTCGCCGTTCTCGACAAGCGCCACGACCGGAGCTCTCCCGGCGCACCCGCGGCCTTCGGGACGGCGGATCTCGGGGCACGTCTCGGCCGATCCGAGGAAGAGGAGCACGGCGTCTGCAGCGTCCGCCCTCGCCTCGCTCCACCGACGAGCCACGTCCGTCACGTACCCCGCAGTCTTCAGCGCCTCGTGGGCAGTCCGACACCGCGTCGAGGACGAGCTGACGATCAGGACGTTCCCGCAAGCGCTCTCGGTCAAGACGCCCCCGTCAGCTGCCGAACGTCGTCCTCATCCTTCGTCCATCCCGGGACCACGGTCACAGCGAGCTCGAGGTAGACTCTCCGTCCGAGGAAGGCCTCGATGTCGGCCCGGGCCAGGGTTCCGATCCGCTTGATCAGCCTTCCGCCCTTCCCGATGACCATCCCTTTTTGCGACTCTCTGTCCACGATGATCTCCGCCTTGATGTCGACCAGGCCGTCACTGCGCTCTTCCAGCCACTTCACTCGGACAGCGAGGGAGTGGGGAATCTCCTCGTACGTCAGCTCCGTGGCCTTCTCGCGAATCCACTCCTGGATCAGAAAAGCCTCGCCGCGGTCGCACTTCACGTCCGCGGAGAAGAGGGGCGGCGACGGCGGAAGGAATCTCGTCAGTGTCTTCACCAAGTCGTCGAGGCCCTTCCCGGTGCGCGCCGAGACGGGGATGAGTTCGGCGAAGGCGCCGAGCTCCGCGTAGGCAAGGAGGGTCTCCTCGAGGTCGTTTCCGCGAGCCGCGTCGATCTTGTTGACGACGAGAAGGATCGGGAATCCCCCGAGCGCAAGGTTTTCGATCGCGTGCCGATCCTCTTCCTTGACGCGCCGCCACGGCTCCACGACATAGGCGGCCAAGTCGAGTCCCCGTGCGCTGCGCCGGCTCTCACGCAGAAGTTGGCGGCCGAGAAGCGTCCTCGCACGATGGAGTCCGGGCGTGTCGACGAAGACGATCTGCGCGTCCGTCGTGGTCAGAACGCAGCGGACGCTGCAGCGAGTTGTCTGCGGCTTGGCCGACGTGATGACAAGCTTCTCGCCGAGCATGGCGTTGAGGAGCGTCGACTTGCCGACGTTCGTCTGACCGAAGAGGCCCACGTAACCGGCGCGGAATTGCAGATCCTGTGTCATAGTAGAACGTCGTCCCCGCGCCCTGGAACGCCTAGGGCGCTGTCGGTCCGTGCCGCAACGCACGCTTCCGCGAGGCCGAACGCCGCAGTATACGCAGCGAAAACGCCGTTGTAAAGCGCAGGTCCGCATCCTATACTTCGCCGGGACTCCATGAACACCCTCGTAGCCAACATCCGCCAGCTGGTCACCCCGACCGGCGCCGAGCCGGTCCGCGGCGAGCGGATGGGAGCGCTGGCCGTGAGAGAGAACGTCCACCTCCTTGTTCGCGGCGATCGCGTGGTCGGCGTGTCGGAGAGCCGCCCGAGCGACGGGATCGATGCCGTGATCGATGCAGCGGGCGGCGTGGTCATCCCCGGCCTGATCGATCCGTTCCTCTGGGCCTATGACCCGGTTTCGTCCGGCGCCATCTCCGACCGACGGGTTGCCGCTGCGTTCTCGGAGATCGTTCGCCACGGCACGACGGCCGTGGAGGTTCGCACACCGGCGGTCCTTGGGTGGCACCGCGTCGAGGAGATCCTCGCGTCCGCTGAGTTGGCGGCTCGCCAGTCGTGTGTCCGGCTCGCCGCCTGCTTCCTCGGTGCGCCGCCCGCCGAATCCTCTCGGTCCTCCGATGACCGCATCTCGAGCCTGATCGGCGAGACGATCCCCGGGATCCAGCGCCACCGCCTCGCCTCCTGCTGTGCCGCGCTCTGCGGAGAGGGCGGCTACAACCGCAAAGAGGCGAAGGCAATCCTCCGCGCGGCACACGGAGCCGGACTCGGCGTCAAAGTGCAGGCGTCCGGGCCCAGCGGAGACGCGGTCCTCCTGGCCGCCGAGCTCGAGGCAACGACGCTCGATCACCTCACACGCGGAAGCCGCGCCGAGCTCGCGAGGTTGAAGCAGGCCGACGTCCTCCCGGTTCTCCTTCCGGGTGACCCGTATCTCCCCGACCTTCCCTGGGCGGACGCGAGGGGCATGCTCGACGCCGGGCTTCCCATCGCTCTGGGAAGCGCCGCGAACGCCGCGGGGGCTGGAATCCTCTCGATGGCCACGGTGCTCTCCTTGGCGGTGCGTACGATGGGTCTCGGCCTTGCAGAGGCCCTCACCGCGGTGACGTTGAACGCCGCGGCGGCTCTCGGACTCGCTCACCAACTGGGCACCCTCGAGCCCGGCAAGCAGGCGGACCTTCTCATCCTCGACCTCGACGACTATCGGCAGATCAGCGATTTCGTCGTCGGCCTTCCTGTCCGCGGGGTGGTCGTCGGAGGCAGGGTCGTATGCGGAACGTGACGGCTCGTCTGCTGGCATACGCCAAGCTGAACCTGTCCTTGCGCGTTCGCGGCCGGCGCCCCGACGGGTACCACGACATCGACTCGATCGTCCAGACCATCGACCTCGCCGATCGTCTGCTCGTCCACGTGACCGATGGGGACGGCCTGCACGTGACGAACGACCTTCCGCGGCTGGAAGGGCCCGACCTGGCCGAGCGGGCCGCGGCCGCCGTCCTCGCCGCGAAGGAGGTTCGTCGCGACGTGACGATCGACGTTGCGAAGGGCATTCCAGCCGGGGCCGGTCTCGGCGGGGGATCCTCGGATGCGGCCGCGGTGCTTCGGTTCCTCGATCTCGCCATTCCGCCGGCCCTGCCCGCGGATCGGCTCTACGCCGTCGCGGCAGAACTCGGATCCGACGTTCCGCTGTTCCTGATCGGAGGCTGCGTCCGAATCCAGGGTCGCGGCGAGCGCGTGGAGGCGCGGCCGGAGCCGCGAACCGAGACGTTCGCGATCCTCG
>JAQTNX010000075.1 GCA_028713635.1 Candidatus Bipolaricaulis sp. | reverse complement strand
CAGCCCAGAACCTCCGAGAGTACAGGAGCGGCGTGTCAGGTAACGCATCTTGCCGCGGTCTCGCGGCGCGGGTAGATCGGCAGGAGCGGCGGATCGGCTCGGGGAGGCGCATCGCTGCATTCGACGGCACACGCGGCATGGATTCCGTGCCGCCACCGCTGGCCGCTACGCCCGCAGCGGCGTCGCCGGGCACGCTCGGCGCCTCGGCAATCGTCGCTCGAACCCGCAGAGGCGCAGACCCCGGGGCAGCAAGCCGTCTCCGCCGCCGGCTCCCCAAGGAAGTCGCCTCCGACACGCTTGCCACATTCATCACCGGTCGAGCTAGCCTAGCACAGCCTATGCTATCTGCTACGGGATTAGCTGCATTGGTGCCTGGCTTGGTGGTAGGTGGCCCCGCCTACTCGCCTCCGACCCGTGCCCACCACAGCCCTCTAGGAATGCGCATTACGAACCTGGACCGCAGGCTTCTGTTCCCAGCATAGGTGAGTAGTTACTGTGTGAACTGGACATTCGTCTCTTGACAGCAGCATCGGTCCAGTCTATATTTTCTGGTACGTGCTTCTCGTTTCTGGCACGTCGTGAGCTGCACAGTGCGGCATCGCGCGTCGAACAGGATCGGGGAAAACGTTAGTACGACACATCTCTGAGGAGGAACGCATGCCGGGGAAGGAACTCATGGACAAGATCAGCATCTACGTGCCGAAGTCAAAGGCAGGACTCTCCCCTGTTCAGCGATTGGTTCAGGTTGGCGAAAAGCGAGACCGATCCGTCAACTACCTCGTGATGGAAGCCATTCTGCAGTACCTGGAGCGAGAAGAGAACCAGAGCTAGCCCCTCGACAAGAAGGGCTGTAGCCTCCCTCTGGAGGAGTGCCGGTTCAGCCAAGGCCGAGCGACTCGCACGCCTCGGAGGGGTAGTGAGACTTCGACAACCTTTTCGGACGAGCCTTGACGTCGCCTCAGAAGGTTTACGCGGAGGTGCGGCCGGCACGGCACTCCTGACGCGAACGTTCGGAGTTACACAACTCCAGGAGCCCGTCGAGCGACGTCTGCAGCTGGAATCGTTTCCAGAGGCGCCTCCGCCAATCCCGTGCGGGATCTTCTCCGCAATCGCTCGGCGAATCCGCTCGTCCAGGCATCGCATGGCTTCGTCCGGTGAGTGCCGTGTGGCGCATGGTCCCCACGCCTCGCGATGGCTTGCCAAGCGACAAGGCCGTGTCGTGCCGGCTGTAGGGTCAGCCTCCCTGGTCTCCCCCGCGCGCGCCGCGTAAGACGCTGCGGTCAGGATCTTCTGCTCGTCTCTGGGTGACAACCGCGGTGGGCGCCCTCGCCGCTCTGCCTCTCGCAGGTCGAGATCGTCTCAGTCGGTAGAACGGATCGCCGCCTGTACCGGTAGAGCGGCATCCGCAGGATCTCGCGGCGCGGCAGGCCGCGCCGACGCCGCCAAGCCCCGTGACCCGGCGTAGGACGTGGAGCCGGAGAGCGCGTACGTCTGTCCTCGCGGGGCAACGAGCGACCTCCGCAGGCTTCTCGAGCGTCCCCTGCGATTGCCGCCGCGGCGGCAATCGCCCTTCTCTTGATCCTCAGCGGCCGCCAACGGCTAGCCGCCACGCGAAATCGGGCAGTCCGGCTCAAGGCGAGACGGCCGTCGGCGCCTCCCGCTACCTCCTGCCACAAGCCCGGCCGCGGGACGCTTCCGCCGGGAATGGGTTCTCCGTCGCACGGCTGGTCCCTCAAGCCTCCCGTCGCGCGTACCGCTCACGCGACCGAACCTACGGCACGGAAGCCATCGCCGCGCGTCCGCCCCCGTTTCCTCCAAGCGGGCCCTCAGTCCATGGCTGCGTCCTCTTTCCACGGCTCGAAGCGCGACGCCATCGAACGATCGCCGCGTGAACGTGACGAGTCGACGGTCGCCCCATTGCACGAAGCAAGCCACTCCTGCTAGGATGTGCTACTATGAAACCGACTCGCACCACGCAGACTGTGTCCGTTTACATCCCTTCCGGGTCCCGCGAGAAGCATCTCCTGGAGCGGCTGATTCGTCTCGCCGAGAAGCGCGACAGGTCGCTGAACTACCTGATCGTCGAAGCCATCACGAAGTACGTCGACAGGGAAGAGACCAAGCAGGCATAGCCCGGTCGCGAATTCGGCCGAAGTCAGGTTGGTGCAACGTCGGCCCCCGCGAGGGGATGTCGCAGCCGTTACTCCGAGTCTGCATTGGGCCTGCCGCTCCCTGTGACTGACCGTGCAGCGGAGGCAGCCAACGGCGGCTCCTTGCGGAGCCATTCGGCCATCTCTCCTTCTTGCGTTTCCTGCAGCCATCTCAATCACTCACACGGCTTGATCCCTCGAACCTAGCCAAGTTCCTGCACGACAGAGAGTCCGTTGAGAACCCGGCTCGCATGCCGCGCCGGCACCGCGTCGGCCAGGCCGCTGTCAGATGCCGGTGCGTTGTAGCGAAACGCCCACAGACAAAGGGGAAACTCCTCATTCAAGCTATGGGAGGTGACGCACATCTCTTGACAATGTCGCCGGTCCGGCGCTAAGATGATCGCAATCTAGTGGAGAGGCGAGATCTGACCAGCGAGGAGGTGGTCGTACTCTACGTGGATGGTTCTGCAGAGTAACGCATCTCGTCACAAGCATCGTGTCATCTGGGAATTGCGTAAGGAGGTTAGTCAGAAATGAGAAAGGCTCTCGTACTTGGCCTTCTGATTCTTGGGCTCGGGCTTGCCGCATCGGCCCAGCTCGCAGGCTATTGGTCGACGACCGTTGGCGTCGATCCAAGCGCCACGGAGCTCACCGGCTTCTTGGTGAAACTCGACTCGAAGCTGAGCGTTGACTACACACTCAGCACTTGGGTGTTCAGCGCCGTCTCGGCGTTCGACCTCGCAGGGTTTGCGTCTCAGACCTTCAAGGTAGCGGGGTCGCTCGGAGCGTTCAACCTTGAGTCGAACTTGGCGTTCGACCCGGCGTTTATCACCGAGAAGACGTACACTGACGTCAACGCGGCGTTTCCGTCCCCTACTCAGACCAGCTCTGCCGTATGTCCGCTGGTCTGGGAGGCCACTGACTCGGACCCTGCATTCCTCACTTGGGACGTCACGGCGTCCGTCTCAATCGCCGGCGTCGGCATTGAGGTGTACGTCCTGCAAGACTACAGCTACGCTCAGGTCGACCTCGTCAACTACGTATACCACGACACCGGCACTGCCTTGGTGCCTGAGCTTGTCAGCCTGTGCCCGGGTGACGACAACGGGATGGGCTGGCGGCTAAAGGTTACCGGCAGCTTTGGAGATGTGGACATCACCAGCTATACGTACTTCAATCTGTACGAGCTGACGATGAACGAGTATCTCTCCGCCTACACCTACGAGCCCTCCACCTGCCCCTCCGTCGCGAAGTCCGGCTCGTTTGACATTTATCCGGATTGCGAGCTTGGCTCGTTCGTTGAGGAATACGTGACGCTCGAAGGCTTCAGCATCGGATGCGCGACCATCGATCTCGGCGTCAGCATCCAGTGCGGAGGCTTCGCGTACGCAACGGCCGTCGTCAGCGACATCAGCATCGGCGGCTGGGCCTCGCTCGATTTCGGCATCACGTTCACCACGATTTCTAAAGCCTTTGCGACCTGCATTACGTTCGTCACGCCCGCGTTCGATTGCTTCATCCTTGAGCTCGGGTTTGGCGCCTATGCGTACGGGACGATCACCAACAACTTCATCGACAGCATCTACGTGCACGGGATCAAGTTCAGCACCACGTGGGGCGGCGTGACGTTCACAAGCATCACGGAGTTCGACAAGGCGTCTATGCTCATGTCGAACTCGTACGATTGGTCGTACTTGAACGGGCCGGATCAGATTGGGGTTCTCCTGCCGTACTTCGGGATCGAGAATATGGCTACCTGCGCTGATTCTGTCCCGGACTACTACGGCGAGGCAGACGACCTGTGGTATGTCTCTTGCCTTGCTCTCGAGCGATTCCAGCAGTGGGAGAAGTTCGTCATCGACGTTGACGCGGATGCCTGCTGCGGTGGGTTGTTCGACCTGACCGTCGCTACCTTCTTCGGGAACTGGCAGGAACTCACGGGATACGCGTACGTCGTGGTGCCGGCCGGTGCTCTCACCGGTACTCCGGTCAACCTCATCGGTACGACCGCGTTGACGGCGTTCACTCTGCCGACGACGACAAAGACCTACGATAGGCTGTACACCTTGTCCACGTGGACCAATGGCCCCACGACCCTCTTCGACTGGGCGCAGACCCAGGTCGACCTGGCCGTCGGGATTGGCAGCAACGTCAAGTTGACGTTCGGATTCGACATCAGCGGCTTCGGTTGGGAGTCGCTCGAATTCGGCTTCAAGTGGTCGTTCTAGAACCGTAGCGGGACGACTAAGGCGAATCGATGCGGGCCTCGGGATCGCCGAGGCCCGCTTCTCTCAAACGTTGCGGGGCCTGCTGAGCTCCGGGGCACACCCTTGAGACGGCAGCATGGTCATCCGCAGCAGCGAGAAGGTAGACGGGAGGCGGACATGGCGGTACCACAAGTCATGGCCCGACGCGGGAGAATGCGCGCCTTTGGAGCGCTGTGGGTGCTGCTTGCAAGCGTGTTGGTCGCCTCTGGCGGCCCCGCAGTCGCCGCGGAACAGCCGCAGGTCGTGCAGCCGGATTCTGCGCAGTATACATCGGCCCAGCAGGGGCGTCTCCGAATCGAGATCCAAGACCTCGAGCAGACGCTGGCGGATCCATCGCTCGGATCCCGTATGACGCTGGGGGAGAGAGGGTGGACGTCGGTGCAGTTCGCCATCTTCTCAGCAGGAGCACTTGCGGGGCTGGGGTACAAGACCGCTGCAGTCAGCGCCCGCTGGAGTGGCGGAGAGCACGTCTGGGTCATGGTCGAGGTCAATCTCGGAGTAAAGACCGCCTGGATCCCGGTGGAAGCGGCTCCCTCAGGGGGCTCTCTTCAGGTCAGTCTGGGGCGAATCCCGTGGGACAGCGGCCAGGGGCGATACGAGGAGCGGTACGTCACGTTTGATCGTACGATGGAGCTTCCTCCAAATCAGCCTCCAATAGCGGCCGTTCGCTTCCCAGTGGCTTCTTCGGCCGGCGACGGGACAGTGTCGTTCACTGCGATGATGTCCAGGGATCCAGATGGCGAGATCATTCTCTACGTGTGGAGCGTCGATGGGGCCCCTCCGGTGATGATGACGAAGACGTGGACCTACGAGCATGTCTTCGTAGATGCCGGCGACCACACGGTCACCGTCACCGTAGTGGATGACCGTGGCGCTCGGGCAACCGCGACAGCTACCCTGGCGATCCATCCGGCAGACTCTCCGGGCGGAGCTCGTGTCGGGTCGGGGTGCGGGTGCGGAGGATAGAGCCGCAGGGCTGGCCCAAGATTGTCTGGTCGCGGTACAACGGAGAGCGGTGCGCAGGACCCTGCGATTGGTGCAGAACCGCAACCCGATAACGAAGGTAGCGTCAGAGGTGCGCCGGCCCTGAGAGCTCAACGGTGCAGCAAGCGCGCTGCTGCAGGGAAAGATGGCGCGAGCGGCACCTGCACAAAGCAGGTTCGGGTCACGAGTGCATCTCTCCTGACAGGGCAGCGGCCCAGGTCGGACTCCAGTCATCCCGCAAGCGACCCACTTGGCAGGTTACCTTCAGGGGGTCGGTGGTGTTGGAGGAAACGCTGGGTCGTGGAGCTGTATCTCCTCGATGCTCGCGTAGCCGCTTGTCTTCCCGATGTCTTGCGTGCGCACGCGGACGCGGGTGACCACCGCGAGAGGAAACTGAACGACCAGCCACGTGCGGTCTCTGGGCGTACCGTCGTAGATGTCAATCCACTCTCCTGCCACCTCAATGTCTACGTCCCACGTGAACTTGTCGTAGCCTGAGTGATCATCAATCCTGAGCCGGAAACCGTCACTTGTGACTCCTACGCTTGGCGCGACGACATAGAGAAACTGCGACCATGGACCGGGAACCAGCCCGACGGATGCATACGTGTCCACGTTGCCGTCGAGCGCTCCTGACGGAGTAGTCCACGCCGCTTCGGGGTCCTGATAGCCGGCGAGCATGATCCACCCTACGTCGGCGGTCAACGAGGCGGTCACGGTTCCGGGAGTCCGGGCGGTCGCGCCGTCGTTGTCGATCACGGTGAGGGCGACGGTGTACGTTGCGGCGGCGGCATAGGTGTGGGAGGGGGAGATTCCGGTCCTCGTCGTCCCGTCGCCGAAGTCCCAGGAGTAGGAAACGATCGACCCGTCCGGGTCGAAGGACCCCGAACCGTCGAACGTTACCGTCTGCCCCACGGTCGGCGAGGCGGGAGAGAACGTGAACGAGGCCGTCGGCGGCTGGTTCGCAACGAGCGGCGTGAGCGTCACGGTGAGCGTCGTCGTCGCCCCCGCCTGAATCGACGCCTGCCGCGTCTCTACCTGGTACCCGGCAAGCGACAGCCGGATCGTGTGCACCCCCACCGGCACGTTCGTCCGCTCGAGCGGTGCGACGCCGATCGTTGTCCCGTCAAGCTGCACCGTCGCTCCCGCCGGGGTCGTCACGACGCGCAGCGTCCCCGCGGAAGGCGGTGCCGCGACCACGGAGAACGCCTGCGACGCGAACGCCCGGTCGCTCGCCGGCACCAACGACTGCATCGTCGCAAGCACGTTGTTGCGGAACGCGTCGGGCGACGTGCTCAACACGGGGAACCCCGTGCCAAACGACGTCGGGAACCCCGGGATCGGCACTGTCGCCGCGAACAGGTACAAGGTCTCGTTGCCCGTCGGCTCGGCCGCCTGCAGCGTGTACCCGGAGCTCGGAAGAGTCAGCGTCCCCGCGCCTTGCAGGTTGTTCGGCTGGTAGCGGTTCGGGTAGACGAGCAGGACCCGCTGGTCGGCGCGCACCTCGCACAGGTAGACGTACGCCGTGCGGTTCGTCGTAACGAAGATCGTGATCGCCTCGCCCACCTGGTACGTCGCCTTGGACAGCGCCACGGTCGCGGCAAGCGCCGGCTGAGCAGCGACGACGGACACGGAGGCCGAGTCGGACGACTGCCCGCCCGGACCAACGACCGTCAAGGTCGCCGTGTACGTGCCGGGAGACACGTAGGCGTGGCTCGGCGAGACGCCCTGCGCCGTTGTCCCGTCGCCAAACGACCACGAGTAGGTCGTGATGGATCCGCTCGACGCGGAGCCGTTGAGCACGATGGACGCCCCGACGGTCCCCGCGTACGGGCCGCCCGCCTCCGCGGTCGGCGGCGGCGTCACGGCGCTGATCGTCACGCTGCGTGTGTTGTTCGACTCGTTCGACTCTCCAACCTGGCCGAGATCGTCGGCACGGGCCGTGAACGTCTGCGGGGTTGCCCCAAGCGGCAGGGAGAACGTAAGCGACGTCGTGGCCCCCGCCGCGAGTTGCCCCACATAGCCAGAGCTCGAGGCGAGTCCGCCGTCGAGCAGCACGCGGAACTGCCCGGCAGCCGCGCTACCTTGGTTCGAAACGCTCACCGCAAACGAGATCTGCTGGCCCAGCGCCGGGTTCGTCGGCGCGTAGGAGAGGGACGTGACGACTAGGTCCGGCATCGCCGGGGTCTGAACCGACACGGTGCGCGTCGTCGAGTTCGTCGCACCGTCGTCGTCTTGCACGGTCAGCGTGACGGTGTACGTCCCTGCAGCGGCATAAGCGTGCGACGCGGTGACGCCCGCGCCGGTCGCACCGTCGCCGAAGCTCCACGTGTAGGCAACGATCGACCCGTCTGAATCCGAGGAAGTTGCGGCGTTGAACGACACGCTCGCCCCGACGGTCGGCGCGGACGGCGCGTACGTGAACGATGCCGTCGGCGCCTGATTCGGCACACTCGGCGCCTGCAGCACAAGCCGCCCCTGCCCGTAGATGTTCGCGCTCCCCATGGCCACCGTGTTCGCGAGAAGCTGAGCGCGAAGCGCGGTCCCCGAGAGCGTCGGCTGCCGCGACAGGAGAAGCGCTGCCGCCCCCGCAGCGTGCGGCGCGGCCCCCGACGTGCCGGGGAACGTCGTGTACGGCGCTGTCCCCGTCGCCACGTTGTCCGGACAGGCAAGATCGGGCTTCGTCCGTCCGTCGTTCGTCGGCCCCTGCGAGCTGTACGGCTCCTGGGGCCCCGTCGCGTAGCTCGCGTAGTTGATCGCCGCCACGGTGACGGCCTCGGCGAGGTCGCCGGGGGCGAGCAGCGAGCTCCCCGACACGTACGGCGATAGACCTTGGTACAGACTGTAGATCTCTAGGCTTCGTGAGCCCGCGCCCTGGAATCGGATCCGATACGTGCCGCTCTGAGCCGCCGTCGTCTGGATCGACTCGGTCGGCTCCTCCGTCCCCGTCTGGTGCTTGGTCGACGAGGCAGCGACCGCGCCGGACGGATCGTACAGGTAGAGGTCGTAGTCGGTCGACGACGCCGGCCACTCGTTCCACGTCATGTACAGGATGATCGGCGAGCCGCTCGCGGCGTAGAGCGTGACCTCCTGGTCGTTCCACCCGTCGCCGTTCCCGTCCACGAACGCGCCCTCCCAGTGGCTTTGCGCCTCGTTCCCGGCGGCGTTCACCCACAGGATGCCGCCGTTCGTCGCTCGGCGCGCGATGTCGCAGATCGTCCCCGTGCCGTCGTAGTTGTTCGTGTTGTACCACCCAAGCGAGTGGTTGATGATGTCGATCCCGTTGTCCAAGCAGTACGTCACCGCAGCGTCGAGGTCGACCTCGTCGGCGATCTTGAGCAGGTAGAGCTGCGCGTCGGGAGCGATGTCGACCACGATCTCCGCCACGGCCGTTCCGTGCGAGATCCCGCTCTGGATTCCCGTTCCCGTCAGGTCGTTCTGTACGGCCCCGGACGGAAGGTCGCCGCGCGACTGCGCCGCGGACAGCCCCGCGAACCCGAGGTCGATCACGGCCACCTTGACCCCAGCGCCGCGGAACCCCGCCGCGTGGTACGCCGTCGCATTGATCGCGGCCACACCCTGGCTCGCTGTGCCCAGCGCGTACGGCGTGTACGGCGGACGGATGAACGACACGCCGGTCAGCTGGCTGGCGAGGGCCGCGAGCTGGCCAATCGGAACCGTAACCTTGATCAACGACGACGACGCCTCAACCGCCGCCCCGCTCACGCCGAGCGCCGACAGGGCCGCCACGTTCGACGAGCTCGATCGCCCCGGCTTCGACTCGAGCACCACCGTCACCGTCGCCGTCTCCGCCGAGAACGGAACGCCGAGCGCCTTCGCCGCGCGGTCAACGCTCGCCTTCAGCGTCGCCGGGAGAGCCGACAGCGCCGAAACGGCCGCCGTCGTCAGCATCGACTGCGCCGCGGCAACCAGACTCTCCAGCGATCCATCCACCTTCGGGTTGTGCTGCGAGACGGCCAGCTTGCCGGGCGGAACCGCCTTCTGTCCGCTCTCCGTGACCGGCGCCGTGGCCACCGCCGCACCGCCTCCAGCGGCAATCAGAAACTGCACCGCCGCCGCTCGGTCACCCGGCCACACCAGCACGGCGAGCAGCCAGCCCTGGGCAAACGGAAGCGGCACGCCAAGGGTGCGCCCCCCGTCAACGGCCGGGACGATCCCCGCAGCCCGCAACTGCAAGTCAACCTCCGTCAGGTCTTGCAGGTACCGCGCAAGGTACGACGTCCAAGCCGTCTGGATCATGACAAACTGAAGCTTGGTCGACTTCGTAACCGACTGGAGAATCTGCTGCGCCATCGAGTTTAGGGCAATCGGCTGAATCGTCACGCCAATCCCCGTCGCCGCTTCGAACTGCGCCGTTACGCTCTTCCACGCGTCCTTGGTCGACTGCTCGACTCCCACGACAAACGGGTTCGCCGCCCCCACACCAAGCGCGAAGACCGCGACGAAGACGACAGCAACTACACCGATGCGCTTCATTTCTCCCCCTACGGCGCAACCGGGCTGAGCGGCATCCGCACGTACCCGATCGTGCTCTCCTTGGCAAGCGCCACCAACCGGTCGATCGGCAGGACAAGCTTCGTCAGCCGCTCCGTCTCTGAGACAACGTACGGCATGAATCCCTCGGGAAACGCGGCCCCGGCAACCTTCTCCGCGACAACTTCGATCGATAGTCCCACAAGAGCGATCCCCTTGGCGCTCGCGTACGCAAACCAGTCCTCGGCAACCACCAGGTCGTAAAGAACCGAGTCGAGCGCAACTCCCGC
>JAQTNX010000074.1 GCA_028713635.1 Candidatus Bipolaricaulis sp. | reverse complement strand
GAACCTACGACGTCGGCCCCTACCACGTCGTCCTTCTCGATGCCCAGTTCAACAAGGCGGGCCAGAACTACGAGAACGTCAGCTGGATGGTCCAGGGGACGATTCCGCCCGCCGAGCTCGACTGGCTGCGCGCCGACCTCGCCGCGACCCAGAAGCCGACGATCGTCTGCGTCCACCAGCCGCTCAGCGCCGCGTTCGAGCTTCTCGCCGGCGGCCCGCCGGTGTCGAACGCGCCCGAGGTTCGCGCCGTCCTCGCCTCCTCCGGCCGGGTCATCGCCGTCTTCCAGGGACACACGCACGACTCCGCCCACGCCGTCATCGACGGAGTTCACTACGTCACGTTCGCCGGCATGGTGGACGCCGACGTGCCCACGCCCGCGTCGTGGGCCGCGGTGACGCTCGATCCAGCCGCACGCACGATTCACATCGAAGGCGTCGGGCTTCAGCAGAGCCTCGACCTCACGTACTAGGGCGAGAAGGAGGGCCGCGAGTGAGCCAGCCAGTGGTGTTGCGCGTCGTGGGAGCGGCAGCTCTCGCTCTACTCCTCGTCGCTCTTGGAGGCAGCGCCGGCTCCGGAGGTGAGGCGGCGCCCGTTCGGTTCGGCCTGTTCACCGACCTACACGCCCACGACCGCGACTCGCCGGTCGAGAAGAAGTGGATGACCCGCACGGCCGAGCGCCTCGGCGCCTTCTGCGCGGCGATGAACGCCGAGGCCGTTGACTTCACGATCCAGCTTGGCGACTTCATCAACGGGTGGGTCGTCCTAGGAACTGACCCCGGGGACCCAAGCAGGATCGCCGGCATCCTCGCGTGGGCGGACTCGCTCTACGCGGCGTTCGTGGGACCGCGGTATCACGTTCTGGGGAACCACGACCTCTACAACCTGGACAAGGCGGCGATTCGCGAGATCTTGGGGCTTGAGCGGACGTACTACAGCTTCGACGTCCGCGGCGTTCACTTTGTCGTCCTCGACGTGGAGTTCGCCGAGGACGGAACCGATCTTGCGCACACCTACACCGGCGTGGCCGGGTTCCTCCCCGCGGCGGAGTCGGCCTGGCTGCGCGAGGACCTCGCTCGCTGCGATCGCCCGACGGTCGTCTTCGTCCACCAGATGCTCGACGCGTACGTCGAGGAGTGGGGTCGCCCGATCGTCGCCAACCAGCCCGACGTCCAGGCCATCCTCTCCGCCGACGCCGAGGTCGTCGCCGTGTTCCAGGGACACGACCACGCGTTCCGCGAGAGCGAGGTCACCGGCGTCCGCTACATGACCTTCGGCGCGCTCGTCGATCAAGGAACGCCCGCGTCGTGGGCCGTGGTCACCGTCGATCCGGCTGCACAGACCGTGACGATCGAGGGCGCGGGGGAGCAGCCGAGTCTCCAGTTCTCGTACGACATCGGGAGGACCGAATGATCGTCGACTTCAGCATCGCCCCGATCGGTCACGGCGAAAGCCTGAGCCGCTCCGTCGCCGAGGCGTATCGGATCATCGAAGCGTCCGGCGTCCGGCACGAATTCCACGCGATGGGCACCAACCTCGAGGGTGAGTGGGACGAGGTCATGGCCGTGGTCGACGCCTGCCGCCTCCGCCTGCTCGAGACATGCAGCCGCGTGTCGATCTCGCTTCGCATCGACGACCGCAAAGGGGCGCCCGATCGGCTTGGCCGCAAGGTTGCGTCCGCGAAGGCGAAGGCGGGGCTCTAGTCGGCCGCGGGGTGGATGACGAGCACGTCGCCGGCGATGTTGGTCGCGTGGTCGCCAATCCGCTCGAGGTTGTGGAGGATCTCCACGAACAGGATCCCGGCTTCCGGATCGCACTCCTCCGACTCCAGTCGCGCAACGTGGTTCGCCTTGTAGCGCGTCTCGAGCTCGTCGAGGTGCTTCTCGAGATCGAAGGCCCGTCGGGCCTGCTCGATATCCTCGGCCTCCAGCGCGGCCAGCGAAAGCTGGTAGAGCTCGATCGCCCGATCGAACATGTCGCCGAGCTCATCCGCCGCGGCTGCTGACAGGACGCGGCCCTTCGCCATCAGTTTCTCGGCACGCACGACGATGTTGACGGCTTGGTCGCCGACCCGTTCGACGTCGGCAACGATGTGGCGCAGCACGTGCAGCCGTCGTTCGTCCTTTCCGCTGAGCGCGCTGCCGTCGATTCGGTCGAGGAACTCATCCACCGAGTCCTTGAGCCCGTCGACCGCCTCCTCCACTTCCCCAACCGACGCCGTCTCCGTGGAGTCGCGCTTCAGGATGCCTTCCTTGCACGCGCGGATCATCGTCGTCGTCATCTCGCCCATCCGTAGGAGCTCGCGCTGCGCCTGGCGCACAGCAAACGCTGGAGTCGCCAGGAACTGCTCCCCGAGAAACTGAGGCTTGCCCCCGGCTTTCTCCTCGCGCCCCCGCACAAGCATCCGAGCGACCCAGACCAACGCACCGACGCACGGAATCAACGCGAGCGTCACGGCGACGTTGAAGATCGAGTGGGCATTGGCGATCTGTCGGGGGAGCGAGGGAGACGTCATCTCCACCAGGCGCGCGAACCACGGAAGGAAGGGCACCGCCACCGCGACGCCCACCACGTTGACGACAAGCTGCGTCACCGCGAGGCGCCGCGACGAGAGTGACGTGCCGACCGAGGCAATCTGCGCTGTCACCGTCGTACCGATGTTGGCTCCAAGAACGATGGCAATCGCGGCAGGGAGGGAGATCAGGCCCGAGGCGCCCAGCCCGATGACGAGCGCCGTCATCGCCGCGGAGCTGTGGATCGCCGCCGTCACTCCGGCGCCGACGAGGACGCCGAGGAGAACGTTGTCGCCGCACGCTTGGAGCACGCGCAGGATCGCGGGGCTTTCGGCGAGCCCTGCGAGTCCTCCGGTAAAGATGCTCATCCCGAGAAAGACGAGGCCGAGTCCGAGGACGATGCGGCCGACGTCGCCCACCTTCTTCCCGCGGAACGTCTCCGCCAGGATGTAGCCGACGGCGAGGACCGGCATGTAGTAGATGCCAATCTTGAAGGCGATGATCTGCGCGGTCAGTGTCGTTCCGATCTCCGCTCCGAGCATGACGCCGATTCCCTGCCCCAGGGTGAGGATGCCGGCGTTGATCATCCCGATCAGGAGCACCATCGTCATCGTGCTCGACTGCAGGGTCGCCGACGTAACCATGCCGACCAGGACGCCGCGGTAGGCCTTGCCGGTCAGCCGCTCGACGATCACTCGCATGCGGTCGCCGACCGCACGTTTGAGCGCGTCGCTCATGATCCGCAGTCCAAAGAGAAAAACCGCCAGGCCGCCGGCGGCACTGAAGAGAACCCCGACCATCGCACCCCCCGGATCTCTGTTTCCCGGAAGCAAAGTATATACTTTGCCGGATCTGTTACAAGTCAGATACCCGTTCGTTACTTGCGAATCCCGTCCAAAACCCGTAGATTGAAAGGATAATGACCGACTGGCTCCGGCAGATGCCGAAGATCGACCTTCACGTCCACTTGGACGGCTCCCTCAGGCTCGAGACGGTCCTCAAGTTGGCCCGCGCGCTCCCGCCCGAGCAAGCCTTTCCCGCCTCGCTTGACCTGAAGAGCGCCGTCATCCCAGGAGCCCGCGGTTCGCTGGAGGAGTACCTGGTGGCGTTCGACTACACCGTTCCCTTGCTCCAGACGCCGTCTGCCCTCGAGCGGGCGGCGTACGAGCTGTGCGAGGACGCCGCGAGCGAGAACGTCATCTACATCGAGATCCGCTTCGCGCCGCTCCTCCACACCCTCGCGGACCTGAAGCCGCGAGACGTTGTGGCCGCCGTGCTTGCCGGGATGCATCGCGCCGAGGCCGACTTCGGGATCGCCACCGGGCTGATCCTCACGGCCCTCAAGCAAAACTCGACCGAGCAGTCGATCGAAACCGTCCAACTGGCGGCGCAATTCCGCCGCGACGGCGTCGTCGGCGTCGACCTTGCCGGGCCCGAACATCAGAACCCACCGGTCAAGCACCGCAAGGCAATCGAGTTCGCGCACGACGCGGGCATCCACGTCACGATCCACGCGGGCGAAGGATGCTGCCCGGAGCAGATCAAGGAGGCCCTCGACCTCGGAGCGGAGCGGATCGGCCATGGCGTCTACCTCTTCCAGGCGCCTCGGACCGAGAAGCGCGTCGCCGAGCTGGGCATCCCGCTCGAGATGTGCCCCACGAGCAACCTGCAGGTCGCGGGATTCATGAAGGACTACCGCGACCACCCGATCAAGCGCTACCTCGATGCCGGCATCGTCGCGACGGTCAACACCGACAACCGGCTGATGTCGCAGACCGACATGACGAGCGAGTTCGAGCACCTCGTGAAGGCGTTCCGTCTCGCGCGCAAGGACGTTCAGCAGCTGGTCTCGAACGGGGTGCGGGCAGCGTTTGCGTCCGGCGACCGGAAGCGCGAGCTTCAGAAACGCGTCGACGCGTTCTTCGCCCCGGCCAAGAAGCGGAAGTCCTGAGAGGGGCGACAGCGCCTCAGCCGAAGAGACCTCCCTCTTCGATCTCCTGCCACCCGAAGCGCCGCAGGTCGATGCGGCCGCTTGCATCCAAGACGACGCCCTCCGCCTTCAACCGCTCGATCTGCTCTCCGCCGATGCTCGACTCCCCCTTCGCATTGACGACGCGGTGCCACGGAACGTCGGGACGCGGCGCGCCGCGTCCGAGAGCCGCCATGGCGTAGCCAACCTGTCGCGCCGCCTTCGGCATGCCCACCATGTGGGCGATCTGCCCGTACGTCGCGACCCGACCGCGCGGGATGCGCTTCACCACTTCGTAGATTCGGTCGTACAACCCGTCGCCCATACCCTCTTCCTTCCTTCCGGCCGCAGAGGCTACGACCGTACCCAGGCGTCGACAAGAGCAGGATCCACGGCCGCCGTGTCCCTGCCGTCTCGGCCGCCGTGCCCGGCGCCTTGCGCCCGCCGTACACGCTTGCGCCTCCGTCCAAGTCTGCGGCGTGCACTCCTAACACGAACGTCGCACACAAGGTGCGACGCTACCGACCGTCCAGACACTCCGTACTCGGCACTCCGCACCCCGCACCCAGCACTCCGTCCGTTTGCGGCTCCGTCCGTTTGCGGCCCGCACTGCACCCACCGTCCGCGTTTGTGCCTCCGTCCATTAGCGGCTCCGTCCGCGTTTGCGCAGCGCCCGCCGTGCACGTTTGCGCCTCCGTCCAAGTCTGCGGCGTGCACTCCTAACACGAACGTCGCACACAAGGTGCGACGCTACCGACCGTCCAGACACTCCGTACTCGGCACTCCGCACTTCGTCCGCTTGCGGCCCGGCACACCGTCCGTTTGCCGCCCCGCCCACCGTCCACGCTTGCGGCAGCGCCCTCCGTGCGCGCTTGCGCCCCCGCCCTCCGTGCACGATTGCGGCGCTTGCCAGGCCGCTCTCGGCCTTGTACGGTGATCCCATGGGCCTCCTCAAGCGCCGACGCCGCGAACGGATCCGACGCCGCCCATTCCCTCCCGCCTGGCGGGCGATCCTCGAGCGCACGTTTCCCCGCTATCTGCGGCTCTCCTCCGAGGACCGAGCGGAACTCGAGGGGCACATCCAGGTCTTCCTCGCCGAGAAGCGGTTTGAGGGCGCCGCGGGGCTTGCGATCACCGACGAGGTGCGCGTGACAATCGCCGCCCAGGCGTGCTTTCTTCTCCTGCACCGCGACACGGACTTCTACCCGAGCCTCTACTCGATCATCGTCTACCCCGCGGAGTACGTCGCCAGCCATCACCGTCAAGACGAGAAGGGGTTTGTCGAGGAAGGACTCCAGGTTCGGCTGGGAGAGGCAAGCGGCCGGGGCGCCGTCGTCCTGTCGTGGGACGGCGCGCTGCGCGGTGCATCCGACATCGAGGATTGCCGCAACGTTGTCTTCCACGAGTTCGCCCACGAGCTCGACGCCGAGAGTGGAAGCGTCGACGGCGCGCCGCTTCTTCCCGAGCGCTCCATGTATCTGACGTGGGCACGCACCCTGAGTGAGGAGTGGCACGCGCTTCGAGCCCGCACGAGCCGTCACGAGCCCACCGACCTCGACCCGTATGGGGCCACGAACCCGGCCGAGTTCTTCGCCGTCGTCACCGAGTGCTTCTTTCAGCGTCCTCGCCAACTTCGGGAAACCCACCCAAAGCTGTACGAGGAGCTCGAGCGTTTCTATCGGCAGGATCCGACTTCCTCGATGCCTTGACGTGACTCGCGTGGCGCGTGGAGCTTGTCGCCCGAGTCTTCACCCGCTAGAATGAACGCCGTGTGGATCGATGAAGAAGTCGACGCAATGGCGCAGTTCCGAGCCAGGCTCACATACCCCACCCTGCGGGCGATCCGCTGGGATGGACGCCGGATCGATTTCACCTCCCGCGCGCGGGTCGAGAAGACGACGCGCTCACTCCTCTACCGCTTCGACGAAGGAACGACGCGCTATGCGATTCGGTTCGAGCCCGACCGCCAGAAGTGGTTCCTCGAGGCCATCGACGACTCCGGCCTCGTAGAGGATGTTCCCTCGTCGTAGCCAGGCCAGGCTCGGCCTCGTAGACGACATTCACTCGTTGCAGGGCAGGCCGACCTCGGCCTCGTGGCGAGCCTCTCTCGTTGTAGGCTGCAGTGCCCCTCCAAGAGCGAGGGGTCCGAGCGCGTCGTGAACCACCCGGACCCCTCGTCTGTTGGCGGTGTGCAGTCCTTCTCGGACGTTACGAGCCTAGGCTCCATCCGTGAGCGGCGTGTGAACGCTCGCGGTCAGGGGTGTGTCGACCCAACGCCGCGTGATGCAGACCCACGCCCCCTCGGTGATTCCGCTCCCGTCAGCCAGGGATCGGATTACGTGGCGTGGACCTGCTCGCTCGACATCGGAAGGACAGCCTGAGCTTCGCCGCGATCGAGGCGCTCAAACTCAGGCGAGAAGCTCGACAAGCCTCGACCGCGGAAGCTTGGTCAGAACCTCGCAGCCAGTCTCGGTGACGACCGCCATCTCCTCAATCCGCACGCCCCCGTAGCCCGGGATGTAGATCCCCGGTTCCATCGTGACGACGGCTCCGCACGGCACGCCGGCACTCATCTGCGGGCCCATCTTCGGCTGCTCGTGAACCTCCAGCCCGACCCCGTGGCCGACGGGAGACAGGAAGACGTACTCCGCGTACGGCGACTGCTCGATGACTTCGCTCGCCGCGGCGTGAACGTCTCGCCCCGCGACGCCGGCCCGCAGGGCCGCCAGCCCGGCGTCGACCGCCCGGTCGACGCACGCGTAGATCTCGCGCTGTTTCTCCGTCGCTCGCCCGACGACGTAGGTGCGGGTCATGTCGCAGACGTACCCGCTGACAACGGTGCCGAAGTCGATGAGCAGGAAGTCCCCCTCGCGCAGGGTCCGTCTTCCCAGCGCAGGAACGTAATGGGGAAGGGCGCTGTTCGGCCCCGAAGCGACGGTCGGCCCGAGCACGCCGTCGGCACCGAGGGCCTGCATTCGGCCCGTCAGCTCCGACGAGAGATCCACCTCACCGACGCCGGGCCGTATCTCCGGGAGCAGATCGCCGAGCGCCCTCTCCGCGATGTCGACCGCGCGGCGCAACACCGCAAGCTCCTCGGCGTCTTTCTCGGCTCGCAGCTCGCTCACGGGGTCTCCGTGCGTGACCCACTCGGCCTCGGTTCGGCGGCGGAGTTCGGAGATCACGTGGTCCGTCATCCGCCAGGCGGAGTACCCGATTCGCACGACCTTCCGCTCGCAAAGGAGACCCGCGATGTCATCCAGGTAGTCTCCCTCGGCGTGCACGACCTCGACGTCCGGGACTTCGGTCTTCGCCTGTTCAAGGTAGCGGGAGTCGGTGACGAGTGTCGTCCCCTTCGCCGTGACGACGAGCGCGCCCTCCCCCGTGTACCCCGTGAGATAGCGCAGGCCGACCTGATCCATCCCCGCGGGCATGGTGCGATCGAGAGAGAAGAGGAGGTAGGCGTCCGTGCCGGTTCTCTCCAGCAGCTTCGCGCGCCGTCGTTCATGACTGTTCATTCGTCCGTCCCCGCTTTCGAGCAGGCCCGCCGCTCGCCCCATCGTACAGACTCCGGCGGCGTCCTGCTCAGAACAAACGCGATCCTGCCGCGTCCGTGATGCGGTCGGCGCGGCAGGATCACCTCATCTTGGCGGCGGTGCCACTCTTCCGTGCTTCCCCGCCCGCCGAGGAAGCGGTGGGCCCTTCTTCTACGGCTCGGTACTCGCCCCCGCCGAGCCCGCCGCGAGGTAGTCGGAGATGCCCTGGAGGATTCCCCGCGCGACCTGCTCCTGATAGGCCGGGCTAACCAGCTTCGCCCGCTCCTCGGGCGCCGTGATGAATCCGACGTAGACCGCCGCCGCCGGAACGGCGAGGCCGGTGAACGCGGTCCCCTGCGCGCGGACTCCGCGCTCCTTCGCCGACGTGGACTTCACCGTCGCCTTCTCCACCGCGAGGGCCAGCGACCAAGCAGAGTCCCCCGAGGCGTGCCCCGCGTCGACGAGCGTCTCGATCCCCACCGCGGTCGGGCTGTCGAACGCGTTCGCGTGGATCGACACGTAGAGCGTCGCGCTCTCCCTTGCCGCTGCCCCGATTCGGTTCGACGCCGTGACGTCCGTGTCCGAGCTTCGCGTCAGCACGACCTTCAGTCCTGCGAACTCGCCGGCGAGCGCGCTCATCTTGTTTGCGATTGCGAGCGTCACGTCCTTCTCGACGACGCTGTCGCCCTTCGATCCGGCGTCGCTTCCTCCGTGTGCCGGGTCCACGATCACGATCGCCGGAGCCGCCTTCTGATTCACCGACAGGTCGCCGGAGTCATGACGCAAAGCCCTGACTGCAATGATGACGACGACCGCCACCGCCGCCAGAATGACCGCCACCAACAAGAGTCGTTTCATGCCGCGAGACTACTCCCTCTCCCCGGCGAAAGGCCAGTCGCAAGTCCCGCCGGCCCCGTCCAACGGCAGGCATCGCTAGGTAAGCATCTGGGACAGAAGAGCAACGGACACGTGTCACGCTTATCCCGTTACGGCAGCAAGCCGCTTGATGAGAATCCCGAAATAGGGACTGCTGGGCGCAATCCAAAAGCGTCCCCGTGGTACCGTTGTCTGTCTTGTATACTGAGGGCAATTGCTGCGGTATGGAGGGAGCTCATGCTGACGGGCGAGCCGACTGGTCCAACTGGTCCAGAGAAGTTCCCAAGGACGATTAGCCTCTATCTTCAAGACCGCCATTCCATCGAAGAGCTTGCCGAGGCTACAGGAAGCTCCAGCCCAGCAGAGCTTGTGGACATAGCATTGTCCGCTCTTGAGTGGGTGGTGAAGAACAGGCGTGAAGGCAACAGAATCATTGCCATGAGGGAGATCCCTGAAGGTACACAGGCGAACGAATTGCTGGTTGACCTCAAGGATCAATATGGCGAGTGACGGTCAGGGAACTACTTACCATAAGACGCTACAGACTAGGGTTGGAACGAGTGCGTCTGTCTCTGCTACTCCCTTGGTGCGGGAGAACAGGGTAAGGACAACGGCTCCAGAAGAGCTCGTTGGTGTCTTGAAGTCCGTCGTCAAAGCTCTATGGTTCATGTCGATTTCGTCCATAGGGATAATCGTCTTGTCTGGATTCCGCCTGTGGGGCTTCTCCCTGGATCGCTCAATCATCATCGCAATTGTGGGCGGGGTCTCTCTGCAGTATGTAGCCGCGATTGTCTCTCCCCTCGTTCGCGGCATCTCTGAAATGGTCATTGCACAGATACGCTCGCGACAATCCTAGCAGCTCGCCAGCACCATCCCGACTAGCGCCTCTTGATCCTTGAGGTTCGACTGCCGGAAGCTGAACTCGTCGAGGTATTCCTGTAGGTACTTGGCGTTCACGTGATGGTAGACGCCCATGAGCCCGCGCTTGAAGAGTCCCCAAGCATTCTCAACCCGGTTGACGTGGACGTTGCCACGCGCGTACTCATGACGCCAGCACCATCCATGGGTGACGGTGTAGCGAGGGGCAAGCTCTCTCAGAAACTCGAACCGCGAAGCGGCATCGGTGTAGAACGCTCTCACCTTGCCGAGATTCGTAGTACAGACGCGCTGGATGTTCTCTTTCGTCAAGCGATCCAGGACGATCATCCGTAGCGTGCCGTTAGTGCGCGAGACCATGCCGAGAACGTCCTTGGCGGCATAGGGGACGTTGCCTGTAGCCTTGCCGCCATCGGCTTTGATAACGGCTTCGTCGATCTCCACGCGGCCCTCGACGCGCATCCCAACGAGGTTCTTCTGGATGGCAAGCCGAATGCGGCGCGTCATGTACCAGGCAGTCTTGTAGGTGCATCCTAGCTCGCGCTGGATCTGCTTGGAGGAAACACCCTTCGGGGAGTGGCAGACCAACCAGACGGCCATCAGCCAGCGGGGCAGGTCCATGTGAGTCTTGTGGAAGACGGTGCACGACGTGACCGAGAACTGATAGCGGCACTCACACTGCCACTGGTGACGGGAAGCCATGTAGGTGACGCG
>JAQTNX010000073.1 GCA_028713635.1 Candidatus Bipolaricaulis sp. | reverse complement strand
AACCGCGAAGAGCGCCTCGCGGATCCGCGGGTAGTTGTAGTCCTTCCCAGCGCGGTTAACGACGAAATCGCACAGAATCAGGGAGTTATCGAACGATGAGAGGTCCTCGAAGAGCTTGCACAGGCGAGGCCGCTGATCCCAATGGAAGCGACTCACCGGCGCGTCGACTCCGAGTTCGGGAGCGACCGGCGCGACTTCGAGGTAGTCATCATGGATCCCCTCCATATGCTGCCCGCCACGCGGGGTCGTCGTGTAGGTTAGGGCCATCCCCTTCTTGCCGCGCGGCTCGTGGAGGGGGATCTCCTGCCCTTTGATCAGCATGGCGAAGTCAGCACCTAGCTCAGCGGACACTGCGCCGATCCCCCGAGCGAGCTCGCCCCCAAGGCCGCGCCGGTACGCGATGTCATCGATCAGGGACAGGATGGCATCCGAGTCCCCCCACCGCACCGGCGTCGAGAGCAGGCCCGCTTCGGTTGCCTCCATGGCAAAGGCGATCGAGACGCCGGCGCTGATGGTGTCAAGACCCAGCGCGTTGCAGCGCTGGTTCGCCAAGCAGATCGACGCGAGGTCGGAGTTGAGACAAAGCGTGCCAAAGGCGGCAAGGGTTTCGTACTCCGGGCCTCCGTATTCCGGGACGACCGGGGTTCCACGATAGTCGGTTCGCACGACCCTCTTGCAGCGGACAGGACACGCCGTGCAGTTGTCGCGCCCGGTGAGAAGCTCCAGGACGGCGTCCCCCCCGATCTTCTCGTGTTCATCGTAGACCGCTTCAATGAAGTTGCGCGAAGGCTGAATTCCCTTCTCGTTGTGCAGGCCGAGGTATCCGGCCGTCCCATTCCGACCGAGGAACTGCTGGCGCCCGCTTCGCATCAGCTCTGCGGCGAACTCTCGGCACACCTTCGTCAGCGCCCGGGAGTCGTAGAACGGCTTCTGCTTCGTTCCCCCCACGGCCACGGCCTTCAGCTTCTTGGCCCCAAGGACGGCACCAAACCCCGGCCGGCCGGCTGCGCGATTGCGATCGCTGATCACGCACGCTTGGATCGCCAGGTTCTCCCCTGCGGGTCCGATGGCGGCAACGCGCACGTCCCCGTGGAGCCTCTGGAGTGACTGCTCCGTCTCAAGGAGCTCCTTTCCCCACAGCTCGCCAGCGTCATGCAACTCCGCACGCCCCTCGAGAACTGTCAAGTAGACCGGGGAACTGGACGTTCCTCGGAAGATGATGCCGTCGTATCCCGCCGCGACCAGCGCCGGGCCGAAGAACCCCCCAGCATACGAATCACTCAGGCTAAGGGTCTTCGGCGAGACCCCAGCGACAGCGTACCTTCCCGCGCCGGCCAGCCCGCTCCCCTGCAGCGGCCCGGTAGCGAAGACGATGATGTTGTCGGGTCCCAGAGGGTCCGCCCCAGGAGGAACATCCTGAAGCACGATTCGGCCGGCAATGCCGCGTCCGCCTACATGCAGGTCCACCCACTCCGGTGGGATCTCGAGCGGGCGGACCTGCCGTCGGGTGAGATCTACATCCAGATAGACGGTGCGCAATCCTGACATTGGCTTCATCGCCCGCTTCTAGAAAAGAGCTCCGAGAATCCCACGCACGTCGGCGCGCTCGAGCTTCGCTGGATGGTGCTCCAACGACCACTGCTGCGTGGCGAAGACATCCTCTACGAGCTGGTCCACATCTCCGTCACTCACGCCCAACGTGCCAAGCGGGATCTCAAGATGGACCAGGCGGCGCAGCGTCTTCAGTCCCTGGATGCAGGCTTTGGCCCGCTCGGACTCGCTCTTCCGCCCGGTCGCGAATCCCATGACCTCGGCGACCCTGGCCAAGCGAGGCGCCCGCACGACGAGAAGCGTCTCGAGCGTCTCCGGAAGGCAGAGTGCGACGGCCTCACCGTGCGGGACGTGGAAGCGTCCGCCCAAGGCCTGCGCGATTCCGTGGGTTGCCGTCATCCCGGCGTTGGCGATCGCTGCCCCGCCGAGCGTCGCCGCCCAGGCCATGCGTCCCCGCGCGTCCAGGTCCGTCGGGGCTTCGACGACCTGCTGAAGAGCTTCCGCGGCGATCCGCAAGGCCTCGAGGGCGAGCAGGTCGGCCATCGGGGTCGTGAACTTGCTGACATACGCTTCCAACGCGTGGCCGATCGCATCGAATCCAGTCCCAGCGGTAGGGCGCGCCGGCAGCGAAACCATCAACCGAGGGTCGACCACAGCGACCTTCGGGAAGACCCGAGGCGTGATGATTCCGTGCTTCTCGAACGTCTCCGGTATGGTGATCACGGCAACGGCTGTGACCTCAGCTCCCGTGCCGGCCGTCGTTGGAATCGCCACGACCGGGAGCACGGCTTCCGTGACTGGCTTGGGCGTATGACCGGGGCCTCCCATGTAGTCGTGCACCGTGCCCGGGTGGGTGGCGCCCACGGCCACTCCTTTGGCGAAGTCCACGGCACTCCCACCACCCAGACCCACCACCACGCGGCACTTCATCTGCCGGCACACGGACGCCGCTTCATCGATCGCGCCGACCGTCGGGTCCGACTGCACGCGATCGTAGACGGTTGTCTTCACCCCGGCATGCTCGAGGGAGTCGATCACTTCGCGCAGCGCCCCGCTCTTCGCCATGGACTCCGCGGCTGCGACGACCATCGCGTGATCGCCCAAGGCGGCGGTCTCTGCTCCCACCGACTGGATGACGCCGACGCCGAAGACAATCCTTGTAGGCAGGCAGCAAGCGAAGCGTGCTATCTCCTGTCCTCTTCTCACAGTGTTACCTCCTGCCCTCTCGGGCGGGAACGCCGCGATTCACGAATCCCTCCGGGTCCTTCCCTCCCAGAACGCGCACCACGTCGTCCGCCAGCTGCTGACGGAGATCGACAATGGACTGCTCCGAGTACCAACCTACATGAGGGGTGAAGATGGTGTTCTCCAACCGAAGCAAGTGATCGTCCCCCGGCGCCTTCCCGGGCGGCTCGTCGCGGAAGACGTCGAGCCCCGCCGCGCGAATTCGCCTCTCGGCAAGCGCTCGCACCAGCGCATCCTGATCGACCACGGCGCCCCGCGAGACGTTGACGAGAACCGCCGTGGGCTTCATGAGCCGTAGCTCCGCCTCCCCGATGAGATGCCTCGTGTGCGCGTTGAGGGGCACGTGGATGGAGATGAAGTCCGCGCGTCGAACCAACTCGGAAAGTGAGACCGACTCGGCTCCCGCCCGATGCACCACCTCCCTGTCCACGAGCGGGTCGTAGACTACGGTGCGGAAGGAGAATCCGCTCGCCTTCTCGGCCACCTTTCGTGCGATCTTTCCGAAGCCGACCAGACCGAGCGTCTGGCCGCGAAGCCGCGTGATTGGGGCCTGGGTCGAGTAGTCCCACAGCAGCTTGCGCACCTCTCGATCGTAAAAGGTGACTCGCCGCGCCAGAGACAGCAGCAAGGCGAGGGCGTGCTCGGCCACGTCATCCTCGCAGTAGGACGGGACGTTGATCACGATGATGCCATGCTCTGTCGCCGCATCGACGTCGATCGTGTCCACGCCGATCCCGTACTGGGCTATGGCCCTACATGTCGGACTGAGGTGCTCGATGACCTCGCGGGTGATGGGTGCGTACTGGTTGATCACCACATCCGCGTCGGAGGCGACCGCGACTACGTCCGCAGCCGTCTTGCATTGGTGGTCTTCGACCGTCGCGCCGGCGCGTTCGAGCGTCGCCCGTTCGATATCCACGTTGCCGTATTCGTAGTCGGTGATGACGACCTTCCAACGGTTCATGACCGCCCCCCCGCGCGAAGCGCCGGGAGCACGTCACCTCCCTGTAGGATGACACCCACGGACAGGCTCTTGCGTCCGCGATCCGTTGCGGTACTCAACGCGTCTTCGACTGTTTCCGCATGAAGGAATCCGAGCGCCGACTTGTCATCCCGCGACAGGCCGGCGGATACGCAGACCACTCGGGCGCGGGCGAGGATCTCGGCATGCAAGTACATGGCCTCCGTACAAACGCCGGCAGCCAATCGGCCGTTCTCCTCCTCCGCGCGTAGTTGCTGAGCCGTCATGGTCCCGTACGCGCACAGCTCAGAGCCGTAGATAGGTGAGACTCCGTCGACGAAATCCCCCACCAAGACGACAGTTCCGCCAGGCCGAACCGCTCGCACCGCGAACGCCAGCGGCTTGACTCCCTGCCAGTAGTCGATGTCGGCGGGGTGAGCATCGACAACGACAACGTCCACGGGCCGGCGAATCTCACGCACGAAGATCCTTCGCGCGATGCCGACTCCCAATCGGTGAGCTTCGACAGGGTCCCCGGCCACGAGGCCGACGACCTTGGCACTCCCGTCGAACACGACGTTGATGATGAACCGGAGTCCCCCCTCGCGGGCCACTTGTTCGATCTCGAGCCGCACGGGGTTGTCCGCCCATCCGGCCAGGGCCAAGTGGTCCGGCTGCCGCGCCGCCAGCATGTGCGTGAACGCGGTGGTCTCCTCGCCGCAGACCCCCGGCTGCAGAATCTTCGCTCCGCCGCTCCATCCTGCCTCCGGGTGGGGGACGATGCTCCCAACGCCGATGACAAGATCCGCCGCGAGCACGCGCCGATTGACGACCACCGGTGTGCCGGACGGCGTCACGCTGACCAACACGAGCGCTTCTGGATCTCGGAAGTCGTGGTTGACAATCGAGACTCTTCGTACGGTTTCGTTGCCAAAGGCCTCCTGGATCTCGCCCGCCGTCATCGGCCGATGCGTCCCGAGCGCGATGAGGATCTCGATGTTCTCGTCGGGAATCCCTGCCTCATTGAGGTGATCGAGGAGAAGCGGCAGGAGCTGCCGGCGGGGCGTCGGACGCGTCAAGTCGTCCGCCAGTACCAGAACTCGGCTCCCGGCGGCGGCAAGTTGCGCCAACGGAAGAGTACCCGTCGGCGCCGCAAGAGCCTTGCGCAACGCGTCCAGGACGGACAGGCCTTCCGCTTCGACGTGGGGCGCCAACACGAACTCCGGCGCGCCGACCGCGGACGCTATCGCGCGAGTGATCTGGTCTCTACGCACACCCATCCGTACCCCCACTCTCTCGCGCCAGTCGTTCAAGAACCGGTCGGTACGCAGGGTCTGCGCGCATCCACTCCTCTTCGGCCAGGAAGCCGGCCCGGAGAATCCTCGCGAGCTGGGCGCAGCGCCGGCCGAGGCTTCCCGCCGCCGCCACGCTGAACTCTGCGATCTCCTCCCCCGCGACGGCGAGCTCCTCGATCCGGCTCGGGCCCCGACTCCGTTGGGTCCACCCGCCGACGCCGATGTAGGTCTCCCCCGAGATCGGCAGGCAGTTCTGCAGCACCGCATGGTCCATGAGATCAAGAAGCGCGCGTTCCTGTCCGGAGAAGATGTCCATCCCCTGAGCGATGCTCCCGACAACTTTCAGATGGAGCGCTTGCTCCCCTCGACGCTCTCGCACGTAGCGCTTGCTCAGCGACTGCCCCAGCCGGTCGAAGAATGCCTTCAGCTGACTGGGAAAGGACAGATGCCAGACCGGGACGGAGTAGAGGACGATGTCGGCGCTGAGCCACGCATCGCGCAGCGCCCGGAAATCGTCCTGGACCACGCACTCGCCCTTCGTCTTGTCGCACCGATAGCACTGGATGCAGGGCGACATGCGCTTTTGATAGAAGGAGAAGCGCTCCACCCGAAGTGCGTCGCCGCAGACGTCTTTCGCTCCTGCGATCGCACGATCGAGCAAGAACAAGCTATTGGCTTCCTTCCGCGGGCTCGCGGACACGCCAAGCAGCACGATCTCTTCCATTCCGCCTTCCCTTCCCGAGCACCGTTCCGGCGCCGGATCAGCTCATGATGTCGAATTGCAGAATCACGTACTGCAGAACGTCCTTCGCCGGATTCGTCGCGCCGTGACTCAGCCCCGGCGGGATCAGGGCGATTTGCCCCGCCTCAAGAAGGCCGTCGTCTCCGCCAAGGCGCATGGCCCCACGTCCGCACAACACATAGCAGATCTCGCAATGTCCGTCGTGTGCGTGCGAAGGAACATATCCCCCCGGCAAGAGCGTCTGCATCTCGCAGAGCCGGAGGCGTCCGGCCGGCGGAGCCTTCCTCATCAGCGTACGCGTTAGGAAGCTCACCATGCACCGCGCGGGAATGCGTCCGGGCTCGACCACCTCCGCCCCGGGGCGCAGCCCCGAGGCGTCGTTCTTCGGCTCCGTTCCCTCGACAGAGACGAGCAGGCCATGAGTTTGCACGTCGCACGTGCTCCGGAACGCATGAGCGCATCCCGGAGGGATCCAAGCTATGGTGAGCCCGTTGACAGCCGTCTCCCACTGCGTGGATGCCCCTTCGAACAGCACGGCGCCCGTCGCCTCGCGTAGAATCAGAGCCCTCTCCGCGTGTGACGACAACTGCGGAGTCCTGCCCCACGCCGGCAACTCGAGCCGGTCGACCTGCACCTGCAGGCCTCCCGCCTCTCTCGACGCGAACGTCCTCTCGGCCACGCGGACCAAACACGCACCTGCGGGAACGTCCACGAAGGGAGCGTCCGCCGCCGGTCCCACGATGAGCCCTTCGCGGTCTTTCGGCATGCTACAGCACCCCATACCGCGTGTAGACCTCCTTCAGGAGTCGCCCCTCGAGCAACTCCTGGCGAGACAGGTTCTCCTTCTCAACCTTCTGGAGTGCAAGTTCCAGGACCTCTTCGCTCAGCGCCAGCGGGATGACAACAACGCCGTCGAAGTCCGCGTACACGATGTCCCCAGGCTTGACGAGCACGCCGCCGCAAGTGATCGGAACGTCGTAGGCCATCACGCGGCCCCGACCTCTCGAGTCCAGGGGCCGGATTCCGGCCATGAAGACAGGGAAGCGGAGATCGATGATCTTGCGACAATCTCGTATCTGGCTGTCGCAGACGCATCCTACGGCCCCCCGCATGACGGCCGCCGTGCTCATCAGCTCACCCCAAGGAGCGTTGGTGCCGCCGTAGTCTGTGTTGTGAACCGGAACCTCGCCGGGCTTCAGATCGTCCATCACCGCAAGCTCGAGCCCGTAGGGATCGTCCTCGACGACGTACTCCATGGCCATCCAATGGACCGTTCGCGCTGGGCCGATGAACGTGCAGTTCTCGGGGTCGAGCGGGCGCAGTCGCTGGTGCATCGCCTGGTTGCGATACCCGAGCTCGTCCAGAATGTCACAAACGGCGGCGACATACAGCTTCCCCTTGGCCAACTCACGCAACTCCCGAAGAGCCTTCTCTCCCATGGCACGTCCTCCTATGCATTCCCCAAGCTGCGGGGGATCATTCGGATCTCTCGAGGGAAGGCCGGCAGCATCTCGTAGCCGTCGTCGGTGACGAGCACGACCTCCTCCATCCCGAACTGGCCCAAGTTCTTCCGGCTCGCGCTGGCCTCGGCCGTGAGTCTTCCCCCTCGCGTGAAGCCGGTGATCTCGTAGATCCAGACCTCAACCGCAAGCACCATCCCCTTCTGCACGAGCATCGTCTGTGTGTCGGTGAGATCGGGGGGTTCGTGCCCTGTCAGTCCGATGCTGTGTCCGACGAACCCCGTCGGCTTGAATCCCTTCTTGGCGAGGGCAGCGGCGGCGGCGGCGATCACGTCCTGGGCCTTCACTCCATGGCGCAGCGACGCCAAGGCGCCATCCTGTCCGGCCTCGACGGCTTCGATGAACTCGAGCTTCTCGTCGGAGATCGGGCCGATTTCGAGGCAGCGACCGACGCTCCCGTGGTACCCCTTGTACACTCCACCGCACTCGACGACGACGTGACTGCCACGGCGCATAGGCACGCCCTCGAAGGAGGGGTGGCTGTCGATCATTGGGTATCGACTGGGGTCACCAACGAAGTACATCCCCCCCATCGTGAGCCCGCGGCGCACGATCGCCGCGTATAGCAGGGCGCCGGCTTCGCGTTCCGACATCCCCAACTCGAACCGCTCGACAAACTCAGCGAACGCCTCGGCGGTCAGCGCCCAGGCCCGCCGAATGGCGTCGACCTCCAGATCGCTCTTGATCACCCGACACGCCCAGATGATGTGGGCCGCCCCGACGAACGTGGCCTTCGGCAGCGCCGCTCGCAGGGTGTCGATGTCGCGGACCGGTCGGGGGATGTACATGTTGGCCACATCTCCATCCTCGATTCCGATCCGCTTGGTCGCACAACTCATCTCGGAGAGCACCGCGGCCACCTCCCGCGGGAGAGCGCGGAGGTTGGGGATGTGGTCGAACCGTTCCTGCCCCCGGATGTCGTCGACGTACGTTGTGGCCTCCGACACGCCCCGGAAGAACTCGGGGACGACCAACACCGGTGCCTGGCCTTGCACAAGGATGGCCACCGCGGGCTGGATGCTCTTGCTCCTCCAGTGCGTGGAGTTGAACCCCGTGAAATACCGGATATTCTCCTCATCCCATAGCAGGAGCGCATCGATCTCCTCGGCCTTCATGAGGTCGTAGGCCTTTTTGACCCGCGCCTCATACTCCGACTTGGGGAATTCTGCGAACGTGGGGGTACGGTAGAATGTCCGCCCTATCCCTTTGTTGAGCATTCCATCTCCTTCCGATTTGGATTCCTGCTATTGCGTTTCTCCGTGTCCTGCACGCACCGGCCTTCCGTGCCCGAGCCCGCCGCGGGCTCCGCGATGTGGAAGCACCGTGCTGAGTGCGCCGGTGAGACCTGTACGCGAGGTGGAGGTGCCGTTGTGCATACATCGGTCGCCTCCGAGCAGCGGGGGGCGAACCGACACCCTGGAGGGGGGGTGATCAGGCTTGGGACGGTCCCATCGATCGCCACCAGCCGCACTCCCTGCGTGGCATTTCCCTCGGGGACGGCCCGAAGAAGCGCCTGGGAGTACGGATGAGCGGCGTGACGGATGATCGTTCTCTGGTCCCCCGCTTCCACGATGCTTCCGGCGTACATGACATTGATCCGGTCGCACATGCTGCCGATGACGGACATGTCGTGGGAGATCAACAGCACGGACATACCGCGCTCGTCCACGATGCCGCGGATGAGCTTGAGAATCTGCAGCTGGATTGAGACATCCAAGGCCGTGGTAGGTTCGTCGGCAATCAGGAGCGCCGAGTTGCAGGCAAGAGCGAGTGCAATCATAACTCTCTGCTGCATCCCTCCACTCAGCTCGAAGGGGCGCTTCTTCAGGATGTCCTGCGGATCTGGCAATGCCACTGCAGCAAGGCTCTCGATCGCGATGCGGCGAGCCGCGGTCCTCCGTCTCACACGATGGAGCTGGATGATCTCGAGAAGCTGCGTCTCGATATCAAATACCGGGTTCAACGATGACATCGGGCGCTGGAAGATCATTGCCACATCACGACCGCGCACTCGCCTGAGCTCTCGCTCGCTCAACGTGAGGAGATCTCTTCCCCGGAGAAGCACGCGGCCGCGGACAACTCGGCCGGGAGGCTGGATCAGCCGAACCAGCGAGAATCCCGTGACGCTCTTCCCACAGCCCGTCTCACCGATGAGGCCGACCACCTCCCGGCTGCTGATGTCGAATTCCACGCCCTCGACGGCATGAACAACCCCTTGAAACCCATCGAACCGAACCGTCAGGTCCGATACGTCGAGAAGCCTCTCGACTCCAACGCCAACTGCCGGACAGCTCACGAGACCTCACGCTCCATGATGTCCCTGATTCCGTCTCCGGTGAGGAGGAATCCTGTCACGAGAAGGATGATGGCAATGCCGGGAACCGTCACCAACCACCATCGTGCGGGAAGGTACGTTCGTCCATCGGCAACCATGAGACCCCAGTCGGGCAGAGGAGGCTGAACGCCCAAGCCCAGGAAGCTCAGCCCCGCAGAGCTTAGGAGCGTTAGCCCGCACTGCAGCGAGGCTTGGATAAGGATCGGCCCCATGCAATTGGGGATGACATGGCGGAAGAGCATCCGCGCCGAGCCAGCCCCAAGGGCCTTCTGAACTAGCATGAAGTCCGTACTGCGGATCCGAAGCACCGCAGAGCGCACGATTCGAGCATTCCAGGTCCAGCCCACAAGTGCCAGCGCCCAGATCATGTTGGAGAGAGACCGGCCGAAGACGGCGGCAGCGACCATTGCGAGGGCAAAGCTGGGTATCGCTAGAAAGCCGTCGGTGATGCGCATGATGACCGCATCCACCACTCCTCCGTAGAACCCCGCAAGTGCGCCCAGCAATACCCCGACGCCTATGGCGATCCCCACCACCGCCGCTGCGATCAAGAAGGAGAGCCGCGTTCCATAGATCACGCGGCTGAAGACATCTCGCCCAACGATGTCCGTCCCCGCAATGTGGCTTGATGACGGCGGAAGGAGCCGCTCACTCATTGAGATCTTGTACGGATCGTACGACGCGATCCACGGAGCGAACACCGCGATCACGGCCATGAGGAGGATCAGCGCGACTCCTACAAGCGAGAGGGGGGATCGGCGAATCGCGTAGAGCACATAGCCCTTCTCCTTCTTCTTCAGCGACTTGTGGGTTCGGCGTGCACGCATACTGCTCCTAGAGGCGGATCCTTGGATCAATGATGACGTACAAGATGTCAATGCACATATTGACGACCAAGTACAGCAGCGAT
>JAQTNX010000072.1 GCA_028713635.1 Candidatus Bipolaricaulis sp. | reverse complement strand
GAAATAGCGGTTACTACTCCGATTTTAAAAAGGGGATAAAAATACAGGTGGTTTAGGAGGGATATGAGCAAATTAGATAATTTATTGGCGTTATCTATAGCGGCAATTGGAGGAGCTTTTGATAAAAAAACAAATATGGCATTTCTGAGAGCACAGCAAATGCCTCATGCTTGTATTTTCCACAATTACAGCCGACCAAACCAGCGGCGCCATAGAAAACAAATGCGCCGGTCAGTTTTTGCAAATAGAAGAATAGCAAGAGGGTTTTAAAAATGAAAGGCGACTGGATTCAAACATATACAGGAAAGAAGTTCTATCCGCTCGATCCGCGGCCGGAAGATATCTGCATTGAGGACATTGCTCACGCTTTGGCAAATACTTGCCGTTACAATGGGCATAGCAGGGTATTTTATAGCGTCGCTGAGCACTGCGTAAGAATGAGTTTGGCTAATCTTCCCGGTTGCCCAAAATGGCTTCTTATGCACGACGCGGCAGAAGCTTATATTTCAGACGTGCCAAGACCGGTAAAGCCAATGCTGGAAGAATTCAAAGCTATTGAGAATTCCATTTTGTCTGTCATTGGTGAAAAGTTCAATTTAGGAGAAATGGATCATAGGCATATAAAATGGGGTGATCTGGTAATGCTGTCAACCGAAAAGAGGGATGTTCTTTTACATGATCTTGATTGGAATTTGAATCTTCCCGAACCTTTAATTGGAATTATCAGACCAATGGAACCACGTATGGCAGAGGTTTTATTTTATAAAAGAGCTCAAGAATTGGAGATAATTTAATGTCTGATCTACAAAGAGAATTGGAAAATAAATCTCAAAGTGGAATTGGAAAGGCTGAAAGCATGACCTGTTGTCCAACACCAATAATCAACGGTGATACCTGTATTAAGTGCGGCACGGTTTTCTTTCCGGCTAACTTTGTGCCGTATAAAAAGCGATCAATCGATGTTTCCCATGCAAAAAAATCTTATCAAGATCAAAAGAAATACAGAGTAAGACCTTGTAGTAATTGCGGAAGGGTAAAATGGAATGTTGGGGGCGGCATTTGTGGAGCCTGTAAAGCCCAGGTTTATAATCCGGCTAAGAATATTTACATCGCAAAAGGGACCAAAGAATATACGGCGGCGCTGATTACTTACAGAGAAAAACGCTGGCCGGAAAAGTTTAAAACAAGTGCCTACGGTAGCCCCGGAAAAGGCGGAACTTCTCCCGCCCTGGCACTTTAAACCAGAGAATTATGCTTCAGATGAGAAGGGGAAGCAAAAAATGAGTAAAGAAACATATTATTTTTCACATGATTATGAACCAACAAGTGATCCTAAGATTCAGGCTCTTTTGGGTGAATATGGAGGCCTTGGTTATGGTGTTTATTGGCGGGTAATTGAAATGCTACATTCAGATAAAAATCATAAATTACCACTAAAGCAATATGTATTTTTAGCAATTGCCAAGCAAATGCTGGCAAGTGCTGAGCAAATTCAAGCAATAATCACTTTTGCCACAACACAGTGTGAACTGTTCATTTCTGATGGTGAAAATGTGTGGTCAAAGCGTGTAAATGACAACTTATCACGCCGAGAGGAAATATCAGAAAAACGCGCACTTGCAGGACGTGCCGGAGCAATTGCTAAGCAAAATCTAGCAAAACCTAGCAAAGGAAAGGAAAGGAAAGGAAATAAAAAGAATATATATACTCCTGAATTTTTATCTTTTTGGTCTACCTACCCCAAAAAATCAGGATCAAAAAAAGATGCTTTTAATAACTGGCAAAAATTAAACGGCGAAAGACCGGCTATTGAAATTATTCTTGAAGCAATTAGAAAACAAATCGAATGGCGAGAAAATGCCAACGGTAAATTCAGGCCGGAATGGAAAGACCCGGAGCGCTGGATAAAGGCGAAAATGTGGGAAGTTGAACTTACAGAGGAAAATAAAGCAGCATGGTAACTGAGCGTCAAGCATATATTTTGAGAATAATAGATATTCCCTATGAACTGGATAATATTAATTATTACGCAAGAGAAATAGGGGATTTTAAAAAAATGCTTGAGGGTGAAATAGCACAAAAAAACGAAGAAATTAAGCAATGGTTTCAGTATTTTTTAACTTACGCGGAAATAGAATTAGAGGCAGCGAATGAACGGCTCACAGAATACCGCCAAAAACTTAACGATTACGAACAGCGACAAAGAGAACTTCAGCCAGTACAGTGAAGACGATCGCGTTGTAACTTCATTTGAGTTAAGGGATAAACTTTTAAGTGAAAAAAGGAATCCGCACGTTTCCATTAAGTCGGGAATTCCAAGTATTGACCATGCTTGTGACGGATTTAGGGATGGAGAGCTTATAGTTATTTCCGGTCCGACAAAAAACGGAAAAACTCTTTTGGCGCAATCGTTCACGGTTAATTTTTCCAAGCACAAAGAATATCCTGGGTGGTTTTCCTATGAAGTTCCGGCAAGACAATTTTTAGATCAATTTCCCATTTTGCCACTTTTCTATTTACCGCAAAAAAACAAGGCGCAAGATTTTAACTGGTTCCAAGAAAGATGTATCGAGGCATATCACAAATACAACACCAGAGTTTTCTTTATAGATCACCTTCACTACCTGATTGATATGGCAAGAGTGAAAAATCCTTCTTTGGACATTGGAACTATTGTTCGCCGGATTAAGAGATTTGCCGTTGATAACGATTTTGTAATTTTTCTTTTGGCACACATCGGAAAGAACGAAAGCGATGATTTGTCATACAGGGATTTAAGGGACTCGTCATTTATCGCGCAAGAATCGGATTGCGTTATCATGGTCAAGCGAACACCAAAAGATGGGCAGAATTCAGCCAAGGCACGGGTAGAATTCCATCGTAGGACCGGAGTAATGGAGTGGGTTGTCTATCTAGAAAAGAAACACGGTTATTTATGTGAGGTGATTAAAGATGCCGAATAAATACAAAGTAGTATTCAATTATCACGGTGAATTAAACGAAATGACCACAGAGGCAGCAGATAATTATCATGCAATTCTTAAATGCCTTCCGGTAATGGCTAAGAAATACGGCGTGAAAAAGGATTCAATGATTCGTTATTTTTCATCGGAGAAATTGAATTGTGAAGCGAAAATATTAAAGGCGGCTTAACATGGGGTGGCGCTCAAAGAAATATTGCAATATTGGGGTAATGTGGAAGGGGGCGCTGCTCCGTGGGCAAAGGGAAATGACAGTAGATGAATGCAGGTGATAGTAAATTACGAAAAATAAAAATTAAAGGTGAAGAAAATGGAAACCAAAGAATTTTTGACGATTGATGAGATGGCAGCACGTTTGAAGGTAAAAAAATCCTGGCTGTATACCAGAACAAAGCAAACCGGCAAGGATGCAATTCCACGTATCAAACTTGGTAAATATCTGCGTTTTAATCCCGGCGCGGTGATGGAATGGATCGAAAAGCAATATGGTGGATGATTAAATGAGAAATGGATCAATAAAAACCATATATCAAAAACCATACATCTGGATGCTATTGCAATTTCATGGTGATAAATTAACTGAAAAACAACGGGCAGATGCTCAACATTGGCTAAATGATACAGGGCATATAGACAAACGATATCTATATGCTAGTTTACAGAGGTTAATACAGTTTGAAAGCGGTGCGGACATTCGGAGAGCCAAAAATGATTGGAATAAGATTAGGTAGAAAAGAAATATTAGATTTTATGGGTCAAGAATTTAAAATATATTCCTGGCAAACTGTAAAACGATGGAAAAAAAAGGGAATGCCTATTTCGACAGGATATAATACTCAGCCGGTTATTATTGAGGCTGAAGTAAAAAGTTGGTTTTTAAAATGTTTTAAGTGATGTACCCCATCTGATACCCATCTGTATCATTTTAAGATTTCCTGTTTTAAATTAAAATTAAGCCATGAATAGCATTGAAGCTGGTGTTGAAGCTAGAAAAGAAACATTAGCGGCCATGAATGAAATGGATTTAGGGCTTACCCGTGGCTTGTCTAAACTCAACGATTTACTGGAAGCGCAAAAACCAATTGCGGCTTTAATAGTCGGTAAGCCGGGGAAAGATAAAAAATCAAAAGACGCAGACGAGGCAACCCATGACTTTGTGGATGTCCCGGACAATCAAACACAGATCAAAGCACTGGATATGCTTTTTAAACTTGGCGATCACTATCCCAGCCAAAAGATTGACGCGAATGTGAATCATCAGGGTAACATCATGGCGGCAGTCGTGAATCACTTATCAGGGAATAACAAGCAACCCACAGCACCTAAAGTTAAAGAGAAGTCAAAAAAGGCGAAGAAATGAACACAGACGAAGACTTAACTTATCAGATTGACGAATGTAAGAGTGTCATAGAATCGTTTGTGTATTTCCTCGATAAGTACGTCTATATCGAAGACAAAGAACTTAATCGAGCAATCAAGCTTGAACTCTGGCCTGCACAACGCGAAATCATACCGCAATTAACAACAGAACAGCTTTTAATCCTTCTCAAGACCCGTCAGGTAGGCTTGACATGGCTTACCGCTGCATTAATCGTCTGGCTGGGAATCACAAAACCCTTGCATCTTTCAATCATAATTTCCGCTTCTGAAGACCATGCAATTGAGTTTATCAACCGCGTTTATTTCATCCTTGACCGGCTCCCTTCTTTTCTGGTCCCGCCGGTGAAGACCAGAACCAAACAAGTATGTGAGTTTTTACATCAAGATAATCTTATCTCCACTATCAAATCAATGCCGACGATTGAAATGGGCGCGGAAAGTAAAACACCAAACGTGTTGGTAATTGACGAAGCACACACAATTAGGAGCGTTCAGCAAATCTTTAATTCATCTTATCCGGGAATCGAACAAGCTAAAGGCCGCGTGATTATCATAGCCAATAGCGTCAAATCCGGCGCTGGCTGGTCTTTTGTGCGTGACCTATACACGGCAAGCATGAAGGGGATAAATCGCTTTAAACGGATATTCCTTGCATGGACAGCGCACCCACTAAGGCCGAAGAACTTTAGGGCAATGATGGAAGACGCGGGTATGACGAAAGAAGATGTTATCGAGCATTATCCCGAAACGGAAGAAGAAGCGATTGCGGCAGCGTCCGGCTCTTTCTTTGGCTCTGATATTGTCCGGCACAATGACTTTAAATCAGGTGTCAAGGGTGATTTAATCAGGAACAAAGAAAAAGAAATTGACCTCTTAGATAATAAACAGGGCATTGTTGAACTCTGGCACTGGCCTTATTACCTAGTTGAAGGCTGGAATCGGAACAAATGGGAAAGACGCTATGCGATAGGCTCTGATGTTGGGGAAGGATTGGGAGAGGATTACTCTGTCGCTTATGTTTACGACCGTAAATTTGACAGAATAGTTTGCCGGATGCGTTCAAACAGAATTGACGCCTACACCTGGGGAACACTGCTTTATCGTCTGTCGCTTTGGTATGACAAGGCTTTAATCGCCGTTGAACGTAACGGCTCCGGTATCACCACAATCAAACGCCTTGAAGCATTAAAAGCAAATCAGTACGTCAGAATCAACGCCGGTAAAATCGGTAAGGCCATAACCAAAGAATACGGTTGGCTAGCCACCGGCGGAGCAAACGGCACGAAGTACGAGCTTTGCGGAGATTTACGCACATGGTTCAAGAAAACAAAAAGTACAATTTATTGTCCTATTCTGATTGACGAAGCAAGCACGTTTATTCGCTTTGAGAATGGGACGCTGGGCGCGGAAATAGGAAAGCATGATGATTGTGTTATTGCTGGTGGGCTTACGATTCAGGCCGATAAATACTTAGGTGAACCGGCCAAAGAGATTATTCCTAAAGGCACAGGTTGGCGGGATCGACTCAAAGACGAAGCAAAGGGGAGTGTATGGGCGCATTAAGACCGATGGAACGCAAAGACCGGCGCAAAATGGTATTGCCGATTGAGAAGAAACTCAAAAAGGCGTGTGAGGACTTGCGTTATATCGTGGAACACCCGAACCGTGAAGGGCTTATCTTAACTCAGACAGGGGTAACGGTAGAGCGTGACCCCAAAATCGTTATGACGACCAAAGTGGACGGAGTGGAAGTAGGTTATAGAGTAGTACCGTCTTCACCGTTGGAACTCAATGCTTATTTTGATCGTGACATATTCGTCAAGATACCGGGGTACAAATTCAGCGATTTGTCGGAAGAAGAACGTGAGAAGTTTCTTACTACTATCTTTGAGTGTTTCATTGAAGCGCAGCAAAGCCACCCTGTCATAATCCCGATTTCAGAGGATTGCGTTAAGATTTCACAACGGTTCATGGTGGCATTTTTCCATAAATTCCAACACGCAACAATACAAGTTCCTGGTAAGGTACAGTAATGGACATTAACCTTGATAAATTAGAAAAGACTGACGCGCCAAAAGAAGTGATTGAGGTTTACAAGCGTGTCAAGACTGATCTTATTGACGATCCCGACCGCAAGACATGGGAGCGCATAAGAAAGCGCTGTTGGTCTGCTGCTTATCCCCTAGACCCGAACAAAGAAGATTCCATTTGGACAGCGAAAGAACGTGAGGAAATGACCAACAGGGGGCAGATACCAATTCAGGTAAATGACCTTGCGCGGGATATTCAGGGAGCAAGCGCATTAATCACATCCAAAAATCCCGGATTAAACTTTTTACCGATTGGTTCAAGTGATCTTTACATCGCAGAACTATTCAAACGTGGCTGGGATTTCGTCATTAACGGCAATCAGGGCGCGGTCACGTTTTACGATTTCATCAAAGAGAAGAACATCGGCAATCTGGCTGTCTTGGAAGCCAAACATGACCCCTCTTTAGGGATATTTGGTAAGATTATAATTCAGGACATTGACCCCACGACTTATTATTTTAGTAAGGATTCAAAACAGCGTGACCATTCAGATGTATCTTTCGGCAAGGCGCATCTTGTAACCAAAGATTACGCTCTGGAAACTTACGACGAACTGAAAGAAGAAGACCTGCAATTTACCGCTATTAAGAAAGAGGAATCAGAGGGCGACGTACCCGACCGTAAAACCGGAATGGACAATTACGCCGTTGACACAAACGAGGAACCGACCACAGACCCCGACGAGAAAGAGCCGGAGGATATTTGGGAAATTGAGGATTGGGAGTTTAAGAAAGAAAAAGAAATCTGGGTGATGATTCCCGATCCTAAAGAAACATACGGCTACAAACGGAAGATTTATAAAAACTATTCTGACATTGAAAAAGATGGCTGGATTCTTGACCCCGACAAAAAGACCGCGAAGGACACAATGGGCGTTGTTGCTCTTGTGTGGAAACGGATTGTCACCAAACGCATTCAGCGGATTATCGTCGGCAAGAAAATGATTTCAAAGGTTGTCAATCCGTTGGGGATAGATACAGAAGGCGCTCCGGTATTACCTTTAATCGCGCTTCAGGAAGACAGGACATTAAGCGGTTATCCTACAGGGAAAACCGCAAGAGCCTTAGAATTGAACAGAGCAGCCAATAAGCGCCGGATGCAGTCAATTTATCTGGCAAGTAAAAACATTGACGCTTTAAAGTTGTTCCCCGCCGGCATTAAATGGATTGTTGACGAAAAACACGGCGATTATGTGGAAGTACCGAAGGACGCGGCTTTTGCTCCAACTCAAATGGGACCGGTCAACACAAGTGCCGAATTGATTAATCTACTTCAAGTTGACACACAGAGTATACACGATGAATATCAGATCAACGATATTATTCAAGGCAAGATACCCGCAGGCCAGAACAATATGGCGCACAGAACCGTTTTAAGCCTTACTGAAATGGTCGGCGTTATATCCAGTCCCGGCGTCTTAACTTTTGAAAGCGCCCTTGTAAGATTAGGCAAAGCTGTGGCAGCTTTAATGCTGATGGTGTGGCCTCGTCCGATGTGGGAAAGACTGATCGAACCTGACGAATTAGGAACATGGACACCGGATAAAGAGAAACCACAGGTTGACCAGAACGGACAACCAATACCGCCAGAAGCTTCAGTTGTTCAACAAAAATGGAAAGACGCCATTGATAAACTTACCGGAGAGAATGGGCAGACAAAGACCGACCTGATTGATATTGACGTTAAGATAATCGCAGGCAGTACCCAGCCGACAAACAGGATGGCGAAACAGGGTGTTGCAATTGAAATGATGAAAGCAGGCGCTTATGACGTTCAGGCTGTTCTTGATTACACGGACGACCCAAAGAAAGACGAAATCACCGAGCGCATGGAGAAAAAGCGCCAGGAAGAACTTGATGCTATACGGCAGGGACAGGCAGTAAAAGGAACCAAAACTACATGAAAACTGCAATAATTGAATTATCCAACGAGGATATTTTGAGAATAACGAATAAACCAGTTGAGGATGTTCTAAAGAAATGGGCGGAAGAAATTGATTTTCATAATTACCTGTTAAAGGGAAAACTGGAAATCACTTTGGAGGAAATAGATAAATGAAGTGGGATTTAGATTATCAGCGCATACTAAGAAAACAGGTTGCTGCTGGAATACTGAATATAAAAATTAAGGGAGGGGAGAAAAATGGCAAAGAAAAAAGAAGAAGCAGGGGAAGTAAAAGTTGAATTAATCAGCAAAAGCGAAAGTTCCTTAAAGTATAAGAAAATATCAAGCGAGGGTATTTCCTTTTCAACAGAACTGGATAAGGCCGGAATCGTGGCCTTTCGCAACGATTCAATAGTCTTTGATTTGAAACAATTACCGGCTGATTTTGATTTCAGCAAACACACGATTTCAGGAAAGGTTGTAATTACTTTGGAGGCAAAGGACAAAGAATAAAAACTAGGGTTCCCTGATTCTCCGGCCAGAGATAGGGGACGCAAGAACATTTAAGGACAGCCGTGTAGGGCTACACCTCTACGCAGTTGTCCTTTTTTGTTGCCCTTTAAAAGATATGCCGTCATTGAAGGCTTTAAACTCAATGCAATACGCCACTTGACGGGCAAACGTCATGCACAAAAGGAGAATGGGAGAAATGGAAGACGCTTTTAAAGACGAGATCACAGACGAAGAAAGAGCGATTCAGATGGGGGAGAAACCAACTGAGCCGGAGAAGAAGGAACCGGAAAATCCAGATCAGCCGGAAAAGACGGATAGCCTTGAGAAAAAGGACGACCCAGAAAAGAAGGACGACAAAACCGAGAAAGAACCTTCACCGGAAGAAAAAGAAAAAGCGGAGGTAAAGAAAGACGCGGAGTCAATGGGATTCAAGGTTGAAACCGACAAAAAGGGAAGAACCTATTTCATTGACGATGAAGGCACGAAGATTCCCGAAGCGAGATTCGCCAAGATTTACGGGAAAAGTAAACAGGCGGACGTACTACGCCGGGAAAATGAAGAACTAAAACAGAAACAGACTTTGTTTAAAGAGTTGGGAGCTGATGAATATTATCGGCTTTACCCTGATGAAAAACCCGAAGGTTATAAGGAGCCGGAGCCAAAACGTCCCGCGCATACGGAAACTACCGAAGATTACAATTCAATGGTTGTCTCCGGCGGGAAATACAACGGTTTGACTATCGGCGAAGTGGCCAGGGGAACGGAAGATTTTCCACCTGATCCCGTATCGGCGAACCTCATGGTTAATAACTACCTTGAAGGCAAACGGTCGGCAGCGGCAACGGAGAGCCAGAAGAAAGCCAAATTTGATGAAGATTTTAAGAGAGAGAAAAACTTATTCCTTTTTGAACGGGCGAAAGAACTTACCGGTAAAGAGAAAGATTGGACACCGGAAGAACTTGTCAAAATCAACGGGGAATATGACCGGCTTTCCAAGTGGATGATTGCCAATAAGAAAGTCCACTACAACCTTGAAGACGCTTATCTGTTAGCCAACAAGGACGAGATTTTTAAACGTGAGCGAACCAAAGCCGCAGAAGGGGCGATTAAGAGTATTCAAAAATCCGGTCCCGTTTCCATTGATACGGGTAACGGAGGCGACAATAAACCTTCAGGTTGGGAAGCAATAGCCGAAATGGACGACAAGGCGCTTGAGAAGCACATTGACGGTCTGGACGATGCCGGACTTACGAAGTTTCTCCAAGAGGCGCCGGCAAGCATCAGGGCAAAACATCCCGAAATAGGATGGAAATAAACAAGGTCTGACCAAACATAAAAGGAGATTTTATCATGGCTGATTGGTCAGTAGCAACAGGGGACGCGGTGGCGCGAAAGGTATGGGCTAAAGACGCCTTTATCGAGGGCAAAACCGAGTCTTATTTTTACGGTCAGGGTCTTGTAGGTCAGGGACCAAACAATATTGTAATGGAGCGTCCTGAACTTGAAGGAAACCAGGGCGACACGGTTCATGTTTTCCAGATCAGGGAAATAAGCGGCGCGGGTGTGGCTAATGACGGAATGATGGAAGGCGCCGAAGTTGCGCCTAATGTGTACGATGATGCAATCGTCTTAACACAGATCCGCCAGGCAATCAGAACGGCAGGCCGCGAAAGTGAAATGCGTTCACTTCTCGATATGAGGAAGTGGATGAAAGAACTGCTTGCCCGTTGGTATGGCGCTTATATTGACC
>JAQTNX010000071.1 GCA_028713635.1 Candidatus Bipolaricaulis sp. | reverse complement strand
ATACGCGTAGGCTCCGACGCACTCCTCTCCGTCGAACGCCCCGACCAGCGAGACGTCGTTCGGTATCGAACGCACCGCGGAAACGCGGTTCTCAAAGGACGGCAGCCAATCGATCTCCTCCGCGACGCGCTCGAATTGCGTCGGACCGATGGGGCGCAGCGTCCACATCGTCGGGTGGTCGTCGATGAGCGTCGTCGTGGGCGCGACGAAGGAGCGAAGCTCCCGCGATGTCTCGAAGCCGGCCTTTCGGTACGCCTGAATCGCCGGTGCGTTCTCTTGGAGCACCTCAAGGACGAACTCCTCGACGCCGCGCTCGGCGAGCGCGGGGAGGGCGCGCTCGAACATGCGGCGGGCAAGCCCACGGCCGCGGTATGCGGGAACGATCCCCGTGCCGGCGTCGTAGGCGACGCGCCGGTCGCCCCACATGTCGACGCCGATGAGAGTGAATCCGACCATCCGTCCATCCTCGTACGCTCCGACGGACAGATCGTAGTCCACGGCGTTCTTCCGCATGCGCAGCAGGAGGCGCTCCTCGGTGAGACCCGCGGGGGAGCCCATGGCGTAGTCGGCGAACGCTTCGAGAAACGCCGCATGGATCCTGCTCACATCGACCGAGTGTAGTTCGACCATGGCGCCATGATCTCGCCGGTCGCCCCGCGGCGCAATGCCCCAGCGTGGGACGATCCTGAGACGCCGAACGTGGATACTTGCCCATGCCGGATGGAGCTACCGGCTTGATGGAGGAAGACCATGGAGACGCCTGGGATCACGGTGAAGCGCGTCGCGCCGCTCTACGTTCTGGCAACGCTTCGGCAGGTTGCGGGCCAGGAAGACATCCTGAAGGTCCTTGCGGAGCTGCGACCGAGGGTTGCCGACGTTCTCACAGGACCGCCCATGGCCTTGCGCCTTGGGTTTCCGCGCGATGGGAAGATCGACGTCGAGCTGGCGTTTCCCGTGGCGAAGGACGTCTGTAGGGACGGGTTTGTCGGGAAGATTCTTCCCGAGCTGCCGATGTTCTCGGTCACGCACGTCGGCCCCGTCATCGGCGGCGCCGAAGGAACGAACCTGATCGATACGCGCAGAGAGCTTGTGCGGTTCGTGAACGAGCGGAACGTCCTGGTCGGCGATGACCCGGAGCGGTTCCTCTACCACGAGGGCGCGGAAACACATGGAGACTGGACGGATCGATACGTGACCGAGGTTCAGTACTCGTACCACATGCCCATCTGGCTCGACGCGCTCGAACAGGGGACGAAGCGGTTCGCCGGACCCGAGGCCGCACGGCGCGTGATGGCGGGAAGCGAAGGAATGGCCGAGGCGCTCGATGGAAACCGCGCCGCGGCGTGGATCCCCGCGGCCATGGATCGCCTCGACCGTGAGATCCCCGACGACCGCGACCGAGCCTGCATTCTCAATCGTTGCGCCCACCACTACATCGTGCAGAGTGGAATGGTGATCGAGGCGGCGTGGAAGGATGTCGGCAAGGATCTCCGGAAGCTCGTCGCGAAGATCACCGACGAGAAACTCCTCGGCAGCAACTACTGGATCGACGAGTCCGGCGCGAAACCTATGATCATGATCGAGCGTCGGCCGGCGCGGCCTGAGGAGTACGAGAAGGCCCAGACGCCGGCCGAGAAGCGGTACGAGGCGTGCTTCTGCCCCCTCGTCCGCGATGCGATCCGCCGCGGCGACCGCGTGTCCCGCACGTTCTGCCACTGCTCCGGCGGCTGGTACGCGCAAGAGTGGGCGGTCGTCTTCGGCGAACCCCCGGAGGTGCGCCTGATCCAGACCATGCTCGAGGGCAAGGACTCGTGCGTCTTCGGCGTGGTGATTCCGGACGGGCGGCCGTAACCCGGAGACGAGAGCGGCCGCGCCAATGGTTGTTGCGCAACGAAGCAGTGGCGGAGCCGGACGACAAGGGCTGAACGGCGCACTGGCAGTCTCCACACGCGCGAGTGAGGAGGCTAGAATGGTCCCGCAGTAGGAGTGAAGAATGCGGGACAAGAACTCGGCGACTTCGCGGGGCGGAAGCACCCCACCGGGATCCGTTGAGGAGCGCTTCGCTCAGCTCTTCGAAGCGATGGTCGACGCTGCCTATCTCGTCGACACCGAGTCCGGGCGAATCCTCGCCTGCAACGCCGCCTCGGTGCATCAGACCGGATATCCGAGAAGCGAACTGATCGGCAAGAACATCGGCACCGACTTCTGTTCCGAAGGTGATGAATTCGATGCGACGGCGGTCGCGGCGCGATTGGCCGCCGGAGAAAGCGCACGTTTCGCCCACCGCAAGCGACGCAAGGACGGCACAGTCTTTTGGGACGAGGTCCTCGTCATCCCCTTCCAGAGCGAGCCTGACAAGATCCACATCTCGATCAACCACGACATCACGAACCGGGTCGAGAAGGAACGTGCGCTCGCCGAGAGTGAAACACGCTATCGAAGCATCTTCGAGTCGACGACCGATGCGATCTTCGTGTTCGACCTCGAAGGAACCATCGTCGAGACGAACCCCAACGCGTGCCGCATGTATGGCTACGCGGCGGGGGAGCTCGTGGGACTTCCCGCCAAGGCGATCATCCACCCGGACTACTACCACGGCTTCTCGAACTTCCGCACCTCGATCGAGGAAACCGGTCGGTTCCTCGCGCGCTCGATCAACCTCTGCAAGGACGGAACGCCTCTGGACGTCGAAGTACACGGCGGCCCGTTCGTGCTGCAGGGCGCCCCCCACCTCCTCGCCGTCGTGAGGGATGTCCACGAGCAATTGGAGGCCGAGCGCGGGCTTGAAGAGGGCCGCTTCAAGCTCGAGCGGCTCCACGAAGCAGCGAGCCTGCTGGAGGGTTGCCGAACTGAGGAAGATGCCTGCCGCGCCACCGTTGACGCTGCGCAGATCATCCTGCGGTTCGACTTGTGTTCGCTTGACCTCGTCGAAGGCGAGCGGCTTGTCGTCAGGGCGACGTCCGCCCAACTTGCCCCCGAGGCGTCGGTGGCAACGACCCTGTCCGAGGAGAACCTCGCGACCAAGACGCTGCGCACTCGACGGACCGTCGCGTTCGGCCGCCCTGAAGAAGCTCCGGAAGCGCGACCGACCCAGACCGGGTTCCAATCGGGGATCAGCGCTCCGATTGGAGATATCGGCGTGTTCCAGGTCGCATCCGAGCAGGCCAACGCGTTCACGGTGGAGGACATTCGGTTTCTCGAACTCCTCCTTGGGCATACAGCGCAGGCCATTGCGAGGATCCGCCTGCAGGAGGAGTTGGTCGCTCAGGCGAGTCGCGACCCGCTCACCGGCGTCTACAACCGCCGCCACTTCAACCAGGTCATCGAGCAAGAGCTGGCGCGCTCCAAACGCTACGCTCACCCGATCGGCTTTCTGATGATCGACGTCGACCGGTTCAAGGAGATCAACGATCGGTTCGGACACCAGGCAGGCGACCGCGTGCTGCAAGCCGTGGCCTCTCTTCTGAAGGACGCGCTGCGAGAGTGCGACCTCGTCGTTCGCTATGGGGGAGACGAGTTCCTTGCCGTCCTCCTCGAGACGGACGGCGAGAGCGACCTCGTCAAGGATCGCATCCTCAGCGCTGTGAAGGCCCGCAACGGGACGAGCGAGTTGATTCCGTTCCCGGTAACGCTTTCGATCGGTGCCGCCTACTGGGACCCAGAGAGTGGGCAGCCGGTGGAGTCTGCGTTGTCCGAGGCCGACGCGCAGATGTACGCCGCGAAGCGTGAGATGGGGCAGCCCTAGGCGGTCGTCGTTCGCGGACGACCGACAGACTCAGGCCGCCAGCTCCTCGCCCCGACCAAACAGAGCCGGAGCTCCGCCCGTGTGCCAGAAGAGGATCGTTTCGTCGCCTTTGAACGCGCCGTCCTTGATCAGGTCGACGAGTCCCCCCATGGCCCGCCCGGTGTACACCGGGTCGAGGAGGATCCCCTCCGTCTGAGCGGCGAGCTGGATCGCTCGGCGCTCCAAGTCTCCGATGACTCCGTATCCACCGCCAAGGTAGCCGGTGCGAACGTCAAAGCGATCTGCCGTGTAGCGAGTCGGCATCCCGAGTCGATCGGCAAGGCGGCCGGCAAGCTCGGCAAGCCTCGCCTCGTACGGTCCAGTTCCTGCTTCGCCCTTATCGATCCCAATGCCCACGACGCGAACGGAAACCCCGAAGAGGTCGGTGCCGACGACCATGCCCGCCTGCGTCCCACCCGAACTCGAGGCGACGACGATGGTGACCTTCGCGAGCGACTGCTCCTTGAGCTGCGCTTGGAGTTCGCCCATCGCGGCGACGAACCCCATGGCTCCGACATCGTCGGACCCGCCGTAGGGAATCACGTACAAGCGCCGTCCCGCAAGGCGAAGCTCCTCGACCACGGCAGGAACCCTCTCGCCTTTCCGATCCTCGCCGCACCACCGGATCGTCGCGCCGAACAGCCGGTCGAGGAGAAGGTTCCCGGTCGGGGCGCCCGTCGGCTCCTCGCCGCCGAGGGCGAGCACGCATCCGAGGCCCGTGGCCGCCGCGGCCGCCGCCGTCTGGCGGCAGTGGTTCGACTGGATTGCGCCGCTCGTGATGAGCGTGTCGCATCCCTGCACACGCGCCTCGCCAACGAGGTACTCGAGCTTCCGCACCTTGTTGCCCCCAAGGCCGAGGCCGGTCTGGTCGTCGCGCTTCATCCAGATGCGAGGACCCCCGAGACGCTGCGACAAGCGGGGAAGCTCGATCAAGGGGGTGGGCAGAAAGGCCAGGCGAGTTCGCGGAAGCGCCTGCAGCCGCTCGATGGGGTTCATTCCGCCTCCCCCGCAGGCGGCCGCGACGCGCGGCGCGCCTTCCACTCGACTCTCGCCATCAGCGCGATCAGCGCCGCTGTACAGAGGAGGTTGCGGACGGAGTAGACGGTGGCGAGCCACCCCTTGCTCGACAGGAGGCCGAACGCCGGGGCGAGGAACATGGCGATCCAGACAGCGAAGGACTCGGTGTTCCGCGCCGACTTGAGGAGTCGACGAACCACAGGGAAGTAGCCGATGACGAGGATCGCTTGGATCAGAAGGTGAGAGACGGCGTGTTGCCGCGTCGTGGCCCAGAACCCGACGATTCCGAGTACGGCGATAAGGCACCCGAGATCGAACCGGGTGAAGCGCGTCGCCCGGTCGCCGTAGATCAGGATCAGGATGGTGACGGATCCGACCATCACCACGTCGGTCGTGTTGAGGATGTTGTCGAGCAGACTGTGCGAGCCCTCGGCAAGGTACGTGACCAGGCTTCCTACGACGGCGATCGTGAAGAAGACCCACATCGCTAGGGCGGGCTGGATTCGACGGGCGCGCAGGAGCCGCCAATAGGAGACGCCGATGAAGAGGTTCGTGGCGATGACGGCGACGATCGAAAAGACCCTCACGCTTCGTCCTTGAGAGCGTCGTCGAGTGCGTCGAGAAGCCCGTCGACGTCGTCCTCCGAGATAACGAGCGGCGGGTAGAAGCGAAGAAGCCTCGCCGCCGGTTTGCATCCAACGAGGAATCCCCTGTCGAGGAGCTTTCGGAAGAGGGGGGTCACGACGTCCTTCGTTCCGGCCCCGGCGACCTCGAGCACGGTCATCAGCCCGCGCCCGCGCAGGTCAGCGACGGCGGCGTGGGTTCGAGCAACCGACCGCAGACCGTCCAGAAGGAGCTCGCCCATTCGGGCGCCGCGCTCGACCAGGCGCTCGCGCCGCAGCGTGTCGATCACCGTCTTCGCGATGACGCAACCGAGCGGGTCGTCCTGGTGCGACTGAGCGTAATGGAATCGCTCGCTCTCGAGGCGCTCGCCGATCGCTCGCGTCATCGCGACGCAGCTCACGGGGTACCCGTTGCCGAGCCCTTTGCCGAGGGCAACGAGGTCGGGGGTGAGGTCGTAGTGCTGGAATCCGTACCAGAGGCCGGTTCGGCCGAAGCCGGTCGTCACCTCGTCGACGACGATCAGGCCTCCGCGCTCCCGAACTCTGTTTGCGAGCGTTCGAATCACCCCGCTCGGCGGGAGATGGACCGTCCCCCCGGCGTTCCCGGGCTCGAACGCGAACCCCCCAACGTGATCGAACGGCACGGCAAGGACTCGGGGACACTCGGGGGAGCACTCCTCGGCATGGGCGCAACCGGCACACTCCCGCCAGTCAAAGAGGCACCATTCCGAGAGATCGCGCCTCGCAGCCGAGCCGTACGCAGCAAGGTACGAGTCGGAGAGAGAAAGAAGGAGAGGCTTCCCCGTCAGCCCGCGCGCGATTTGGACGGTGAGCTCGACCGCCTCGCTCCCCGACGCGAGAAAGAGGCACTTCCCGTTGGAGAACGGGAGCGTGCTTTGGACAGCCACGGCCGCGTCCTCGGCCAACGCGCTCTCGACCCGGTACCCCAAGTGACTCACGCGTCCAAGCTGCGTCTGCATCGCGTCCCGGACCGCGGGGTGATTGTGTCCGAGAGCCGTGCACCAGACGCCGGACTCGAAGTCGACGTAGCGGTCTCCCGCCGCGTCGAACAGGTACGCCCCCTGGGCGCGGACGATGTCCGTCTTGACGATCTCGTACCCCGAGCAGTCGAGCACGTGATCCATCGATCCTCCTCGGTTGGGCAGCCCGTCAACGGTACTTGGTCGAGGGGGATCGATGCCAGTGGTTGGAGACCTCGGCGTGCCGAGCGGTACACTCGCCGCTCGGAAGGTCCGCGGGGAGAAGGACGAACCCATGGCATCTCGATGGATCACGCGTCCGGCTGAGCCGTCCGACGCAGCGGCGGTCGCCAGGCTCATCAACGAGCGGTGGCGCCGAATCGTCGGCGAGGATCAGACGACCGAAGAGCGGGTTCGGGCTTGGATGACCAAGCCCGAAACGGACCTCGGCCGCAACGGCCGCGCTCTCGTCGATTCAGCAGGCTGCGTGGTGGGCTGGGCCGACGTCGGAGACCCCGGCGAACCGTACGTGAACGTCATGGGCTCGCTCGACGTGGCTCCGAGCGCGTCCGGCGATCCGCAGGCGTGGGACCTCCTCTTCGCCTGGGTCGTTGACCGCGCGGCGGCGTTCGCCGACAAGGCTCCCACCGAGGCGCGCGTCGTCCTGACGGTCTACGCGTTCGAGAAGGATCCGGCAAAGCGAGACGCCCTCGAACGCCGCGGAGCGAAGCCGACTCGCACGATGCGGCGGCTGCGCAGCGACTTCCCGCCACCGCCGCCCCCTCTGCCGTGGCCCGACGGGATCGATCGGCGATCCTTCGACCCTCGCGAAGACCTCCCGGCCCTTGCCGAAGCAAGCCTCGAGGTGTTCCGCGACCACTGGGGCTTCGTGGCGAGGCCGCTCGAAGAGGAGATCCGAGAGCAGCGCGAGTGGATCGAGTGGCAGGGCGACGCGTTCGACGCCTCCCTGTGCCACCTGGCGGTGGCGGAAGGAACGATCGCCGGTTTTGCCCTCTGCCGCCCGCACATCCCTCTCGACCGGACGCGCGGCGTCGTGGGAAGCCTCGGGGTTCGCCCGGCTTGGCGAGGCCGAGGACTCGGCTCGGCGCTTCTGGCCCACGCGCTCCACGAGTTCTACGAGCGGGGTTGCGCGTCGGCCGAAGTGCTCGTCGACTCCGAGAATCTCACCGGCGCGGTGCGCCTCTACGAACGCGCCGGAATGCACACGATCCGAACGCAGCTCGTCTACGAGAAGGAACTTCGTCCCGGCACGGACTTCTCCAGACGCTAGTCCGGTCGATCGGACGCGCTTGCCGAGTCGTGCATCCAGTCCGGAACGAGCTGCCACCCGTCGCGCAACGTCGCCCGAAGCGCCTGTGCATCCGGCACGTGCCGTTTCACGAGCCTCCAGAACTGCGACGAGTGGTTGGGGTGCGTCGCGTGGCAGAGCTCGTGGACGAGCACGTAGCGAACGAGCTCCGGCGGCAGGAAGAGAAGCTGCGCGTTGAGCGACACGGTCCCGCTCTGCGAGAAGCTGCCCCAGCGGCTCTTCGGAGAACGAATCGAGACCCGCTCGACGCGAACGCCCAGCGCCGCGGCCTCGGATTCGAGCCACGCACCGAGATGTCGCCGTGCCTTCCGCATGACCCAGCGCCGGAGGGCCGGGCACCAGGCCGCGGGATCGTCGACCCGGCCTTCGATCAAGAGACGCCCGCCGTCGAGCTCCCGGACGGAGACCGAGGCACGCTCGACGTTCCTGAGATCGACGGTCCAGGTCTCGCCGATCGCCCGAAGGACGATTCGTTCCGGCGGCTCCTCCGTCGAGTCCGGGAGGGCCAGCTCTCGTGCCCGATCGACCTCCCGTAGCGCCCGCGCGATCCACGCCGCCTTCTCACGCAAGAGGGCAGGCACGTGGCGTCGGTCGAACCCGACGGGGACCACAACCTCGAGCCCGGCGCGCGCCGACACACGCAGGTGAACGTGCTTTGCTCGGGCGCTTTCGCGGACGATGTGATCGGGGAGGGGGCTCGGCGTCGTCATTCTGCTTTCATGCCATGTGCGCTTCTCGCGCGATCGGACACGACTCAAGACACAGGTCGATCACACGAACTCGAATGCCCGCTTCAGGTCCCGGAACCAGCTGAAGGGAATGACGTCGTCATGCTGAAGCCTTCCGACAACGATCCCTGGAGCGACCCCGATTGCACGCGCAAATGCTGAGACCCCGGCGCGAGTGGGCGTTCCGCCGGCAAGGAGTTCCTCGTATCTGGCTTGTGGAATGAGCACGTCCGCAGCGAATCTGTCTGCTTGGTCCTCTGCGGCGGTCTTCTCCGCGCCGGCCTCGTCGACGAAGACCGTGCGCTTCCCGTGCAGAAGGATGTGTGCCGCCTCGTGGAAGAACGTGAACCAGAACTGGTCATCGGTCCGATAGCGCAGGCTCTGGATGATCATCGCCTTCTCCGCGGACAGCCATCGAGTCGCTCCCGATAGCCTCGTCTTCGGCAGCTCCGGCACAAACACAAGCGCCACTCCCGCCACCTGGCACAGCGCGACCATCCTCGGCTGGAACTGAGCGGGGTCGAGGCGTGTGAGTCCGCGGATCTCTTGAAGTCCCTCACGGAACGTCGTCCGGTTGTACTGGGTCGTGTCGATGCGGGAGGCTTCGATTTCGCCGATTCTGAGCCAGGCCGCCACCGCTTCCCGCGACCTCGCAAATGCTTCCGTTCCCCTGTACGCGACAGCCAGCTGCGCGTACTGCTTCTCCCATGCATCGGGGCTTGTGACCCCGAAGAAACCAAGTAGCGCCCTCACATTGCCGAGATCGGTGCGTGTTGGCTGGAAGTACCCCCGCGCGGCGAGTTCTCGGATCGGAAATCCGGCAGCCCAGGGCGCGTACTCCTCAAGTTTCGCTTGCTCCGCCTGCCTCGCGAGATGGAGGCGATGGCTCGACTCAAGGTTCATCCAGAGGCTTGCCGAGACTCCCAGAGTGCGTTCCAGAAGCAGCGCTGTGTCCGACGTGATCGACGCCTTCCCCGTGATGATCTGGCTGACGTGCTTCTCTGAGAGACCGCACCGTGCAGCCAGATCGGCCTGCGATACGTTTCGCGCCTCAAGCGTTTCTCCCAGGATCTCGCCCGGCGGCACCGAGTAGTCTGGCGTGAACGCAAACCTTCTGTCGCTCATTTGTGATAGTCCTCAATGCTCAGGATGCAGATTGCCGTCACGCGCGACATGTCCAGCCCTCCGTCCTCTCGCAACGGGAGAGGATCGTTTGCCGGCTCGAACACAATCCGGAAAGGATGTTTCACATCTGCGGCGAACTGGCCCTTCCGCTTTCCCTCAAGTGGATGACATCGTTCCGGCTTGTCGCGAGGCACATCTGCCAGCGAGTTGGCAGCTCGTAGGACCAGCAGTCTCCGCATGACCAGCCTGCCGTTCTCCGCTCCGTACTCCCGCTCCAGCAGCTCTTCCGAACTCGACGTCTTCTGCAGCTGCTTCGCTTTGAAGAAGACTTCCATGCACGCCCACCCTCGATGTCCGGCACAACCTTACCATATTGGTAAACGATTATCAATGGAGGGGGTGCGCCGCGATGCTGCAATGAAGGGCCTAGCCCAGCGCGCGCGGGCCACAGAGCGTGCTCGTCGCCCGCGCGCCCGACGTCAAGAGGCAAGATGCGGCCCCGTCGCCCAGACCTCGCCGCTCTAACTAGCGCAGCCAACGGGCCCGGTGTACTGTAGAGCGTCCAGGGATGAAACTCGGCTCCATGCCGTGTGAGCTCCCGGTTGAGGCTGGGGGTCCCTATATCCCTGGATGACCGACGAGGGACGCCGCGTAGAGCCGCCGTCTTCTTCGCGATGTGCGCGCTGCGCACCTCCCAGTGCAACAACAGCTACCTTAGCAGGGCAACTCGACGCTGCCTCCTTCTACGACTTGGCGAAACCGATGCCCCTAGCTACTATAGAGCCAATCCAGGTTTCTGGAGGAGGATCACCCGTGTAGGGTGAGCGTGAGGAGGCCCGCAAGGGCCTTTTCATTTGCCTCTGAGGACGCCTACTCCTGCGCCTGCATAGCCTCGGCCAGGAATCGGGGTCCGCGCTCTCTCGCTGCACTCAGGCTAGAGAACTGCCTCTCGCACACGTCGGTGAAGCGCGCGAGAGGCTTGCGTCCGATCTCCTCTTGGTCCTCGAAGATCCCGAGCGAGCGGAACGAGAGACCCCACTTCTCGAACTGGAGGAGCGAGATCGTGGCTACCATGGCTTTCGCGTCATTCGGCAGGGCAAACACGAACAGCGGGTTCTTCATGCCGTTCACACGGCAGT
>JAQTNX010000070.1 GCA_028713635.1 Candidatus Bipolaricaulis sp. | reverse complement strand
CGTTCTCCTTGTGGGATCCCCATCACACAACGTCGAATAAACGAACTCATGCGCCCGACTCCCCGCCCATCATGATCGCCCTGTCGTACTCCTTGATACCCGCAACCCGCAGACGAGCACCGCAAATCGAGCAATGGTATTCCCGGTTCAGCGACGTGTACGCCGGGTGCAGGTTCGATGCGTTGCTCTGGGTGGATGGCCGGATGCGGATGCCGACGCACCCGCAACTGTCACAGATAACGTGAACCATCCCCACTCACCCCGCAGTCTCGATCTGTTCCCGTGCGAACTTCCGAACCTCCATCGCATTCAGCACGCGAGCTTTCGCGTCCGCAACGTCACCCGCGTTAAAATATATTTTAATGGCCCCGCCCTTGCCAGGCGTGCCAACCTCTATACTGTCCTGCAGAACAGGACCGTCCTGCTTGTGAAGGTGCACGATTGTGCCGCCGTTCACCGACGGCATACCGGAGTAGTCAAGGTTCCCGTACGTCATCCTCGTTCAACTCCCGACGATGATCGGTGCCTTCTGGTACTTCCCCCACGCTGCAGCGAACCGGGTGCCGTCGCTCACACCGAGTACCTTTACAACCGTATCCTCGGCCTCATCCCGGCGAACGAACTTCCCGACCTTCAAGAACTCAAAGATGCGTTCAACTTCAGCGTCAGGTTGTGCGGGTGGCGTTGGTGCCCTGGCAGGAACCGGCTGCGGTCCTGGTCCTGTGGTGGCAGTCGGTGCAGGTGGTTCCTTACTCGCCGTCACCGGTGGCTCTGCAGGCTGCAGCGTGTTCATGTCGATAGAATAGTACCCGGTCGGCTGCCCATCCTTCTCACGCGGAACAAGCCGGCACCGGATCCTTGCGGGTGGCGTCAGTGTGAAATACGCAGCAAGCGTTCCGACCGCACCTTCAGGGAGATAGTACCCCATCCCGTTGATGAACCGCACCATGTTGGCCTTCACGTTCCATGAGTAGGTGAACGTCTGCCACACTTTCGCCTGCGTACCTCCAACCTCCCAGATGGTGGTGATCTCATCAGCGGTGCGCTGGTCGCCCTTGAACGTGCGGGTCACGTTCGGCTGGAATGTAATATCCACCATCTTCAGCGTGTAAAACATCGCAGGGTCAAGCACCGGGAACTCCGGTCCCTTCTCGACCTTTCCGGGTTTTGTGTACCAGTCATCAGACATTCAGCACACCCCCTCGCAGATCGGCCAGTACTCCGGGCAGAGCTTACACGCGATCTTCGGATCCTTGCAGTAGGCGCCGATCACCATATACCGGTTGCGACCGCGTGTTCGTGCACTTGCATCAATCCTGCAGGTCACATCACCGACGAGAAACCGGCACGGATAATCCTTACTGATCTCCATTTCAGTCCACCCTCTGTTCGAACTTCCCGCACCACTGTCTGCATTCAACGTGTGGCCATCCGACCTTTCCACGCGGGCGATACTTGCCACGCCGGTACTCGTAGATCACCACATGGCGTGGAGGAGTAAACCGGCATTCCCCGCCCTGGTAACGGTCATCAACATCATGCGGTTTGAAGAACCGGCACCGGTCGCATACTTCGGTGCGAGTCATAGTGCCGCCCCAGGGTGTGCACGCTCGCATTCAGCGAACGAAAACAGTTTCATCGTGCAGCAACGGATTTCACCGCGTTCCTTTGGAACCTCAATAGTGCATCCCTTGCACGAGCAGTTCGGATGGGTATTAATAAACCCACAGATGATCAAACTCTTCTTGGGTAGTTCCACCGTGACGCCTGCAACAGCACACGCGGGACTGCCCTTCTCAATTGATTCTGTCGTCATGTCTTACCACCATACCTTTACCGCGAGCCTCGATCTCTGCAGCAAGCTCCTCCTCTAATCCTGGCATACCAATCTGACGGCAATACGCCTGCAGGGTATCCCACTGGAAAACAACAGCGGATGCCGGTGTCATGCGGGCACCGCCACCCGTTGCTGATCGATAAGCTGCCGGACCACTTCGGCCCGTGATACGTTCTCCCGGTGTGCAACATCATCGAGATATGCGACTTGCCCATCATCGAGATAGAACATCACCGGGCGCCTCGTGCCATTTGTTGGCATAATGTTTACTTATTGTTACATAGTGATATATGTTACTATTTTGTTCCAGTTCCAAAAAGAAATACCATACAGACTTGAACCCAACTGTTCCCAAGCCGCCAGGGGGACAGTGACCTATCAGGTTCAAGTCTTTTTAGGTCTGTTCAAGACATACTGCAACGCCACATACAGTATCAGCGTGAACACGATCATGCCACCAAACACCCCGCCAGCAAACTCCCAAGGGTTAGAGAGGGAAAAGTTCGGGTTCATAATGGTCATTGCCAGCCCGAGAGGGAACGATACAATCAACGACCATTTGAGATTGTCATTCATATGTGAACTTTGAACCACAGTATATAAAGAGTTATGATCGTTTTGTTCATAAACCGTATGATGCTATATAACAAAATCGTTACAATAAGTAAACACTTGGCCTTAATTTTTAAATCGGGAGTCTATCTACGTTTTTCCCAACGAAGCACTCTCATCCAGATCAGCCATATCGTTGTGGATGCTGCCAGCACTAAAAAAAGAGCGGTAAGAAACATTACACTGTAATTGCCTGGCTGATAAGGAAATCTTCTTGCAGGCGGTTCCACCCGGTGCCGATACACTGCCTCTCGTCGCCCGACCAGAACCCCACGTTCCTTGCTTTCATCCATTCATTCCACTGTGGCACGAATGACGGTTGATCGTCCTGGTTGATGCTGGTCGGCTTGAGCGCTTCGTGCAGGCATTCGTGGGTAATAATCCACGAAAAGGGGTAGGGGTCCTGCCCGAGGTATACCACTGTTGACCGGCCCTGCCAGTAATGGTATCCCATAGCGTTCGGGTGGGTGTACCCGTGCAGTGTACCGTTGAATATGGTTATCAGGCGTGGGGTGATCGGCACCGCGTAGACTCCATCCCACGTGTATTGTGTGGGATCCTCGGGAACTATTTTGAAGTCAAAGATGTTTGGCACGAACATGAGTGCTGTGCGGATGATGGCCGGATCTATCCCATCAAGGACCATGACGTTGTAGTGGTACATTGAAACGTCTTCGCCGGTTTGAACCTCCGCGATCACTGGTTTTGGTGTTGGTGCTGTGGTGCAGGTTGCCAGGGGGATGGCCGGCGCGGGTTTCTGGTCGTCCAGGTATCGCTGGTAGGAGGTATAGTCGCTCGCTGCAGTCGTGGCGCTCACAAATGCAAGGAGAACAATTAATACGAAAAGAGAGCGGTTTGCGTTCATCTGTTCACATAAGTAAAGAGTATGTGAACGGTATTTATGGATTTATATCGTCATCTCCTCACTTTTTGTCAATGTCCTTTCTGGATATGATCCAGAACCTTCGTGATCATATACGCTGCACCCTGGCTCGTCAACGTTTGCCGTCAGGGTGATCGTGGTGTGGTGCCCACTGTGGAATGGCCAGTATGACAGGCAGGTGCTTCCCGAGCACACACGGCACGCCCATTCCTGGTCGTACATCCAAACGGTGAACTTCAGCGGAGTTCCTTCCTGCACGTTGATCATTCCACCGTCGGTCTTAATCCCGGTCGCCTGAAGTTTCTGGTCGAAAGTTCCCTGTCCGAAACATCCACCCGGCCCGACCTGGAGACAGGTTCCGGCAACACCAGTACCCCACACGCAGACAGCGGTTCCTTCAGGTGCAGGCTTCCCATTGATGATCACACACCCGCCGAACGTGTGCGGGATCCGTGGCATCTCAGGGCATCCGGTTGGATTGTTCGGGAATGCAACGTTTACAATCGGAGTCCACCCGCACGGAGATTCCTGCTGCTGTGTAGTGGTCGTTGTGGTTGACTGACTGCAGGACCCGCCATAACAAACAGATCCCGCCGATGCTGTGCTCACCAGTGCGACGAGCACAATGGCTATGAAGATAAGATACCGTCTCATCGTCGTGTTCTCCTATTACAATATGTAAAGAGAAACGTAACAGTATTTATGAATTGTTGGATTCGTTCTGCAGTGCAGCTTTTATTTCTTTGATGTCCTGCGCCATTTCCACCGGGTCATACCCGGCCAACTTCCAGATGTGAAGGGATTCCGCACCCCACCATCCAAACCGTTCCTCGCAGTAAACAAGGAGTGTGGGAAGTCCGACGATCACAAGCACCACAGACGCCACAACCAGCGGGACCGATAACCCCAGCAGGTTCTTCTGCACGATCGCGAACGTCATAATGTTGACAAATCCCATACCGATACCAACGATTGACCATATCCGGTTTAACCTGGCCCGCATCCTCCCGATGAACGCAGCGGTGATCATACCTCACCCATGCGACGATACCCTACCCGTGAGATCCTTTCTGCGGTTGTGGTGTTCCTGGCAGCGAACGCCATGGCCTTCCGTGCAGGATACGAGTACCGTATCTTTTCCCACGGTGTCATCACCCTCTTCTCTGTGAAATGTTCATGGTGTCGTGTCGCACCGAACACCCCGCGTGAAATCGTGAACCCTGCATTCAGCACATCCATCTCAAAAAGGAATCCTTCATCAACTTCATTTCGTGTTTCTGGATTGATATAGCACCTGAATGGAATGGTCGTGAACACGTTGCGGGAGATCAACGTTCCTCCAAATCCATTATAGGTGAAACACCCGTTTTTCAACCGGTAAACATTATACACAACGTCGAATCCCTTCTCGTGTTCGTGCACCAGCGCAGGGAGCAGATCACAGGAATATTCCATATCGGCATCGAGGAACACCAGGGTGTCATACTCTCCTTCAATTGCCTGCTGGCGTAACTTCTCCCGGCCCGCAACAATGCGTTCCAACCGGGTGGGGTACTGTGCACCAAGGCACGAATCGGTCACAAGAGAGATCGTGAGGGATACACGCTCCGGGCAATCAAAGAAATGACCTTGTTTCATGAATCGTGGTATCTCCTCACGATCACAATCTGCTACAGGCCCTCCGATCAGGATACGCATTCTGCCACCTGTTCATATGCTGAGTGCACCCCGTTTGCGAACCGGTCCCATGTGAATTGTTTTGCCCTGGTAAGCCCGCGTCGCCCGAGTTCGTGCCGAAGACCACGATCACCCATGAGCATAGCGATCGCTTCGGAGAGTTGGTCATTGCTTTCGGGGTTGATAGTGAGTGCTGCATCCCCTACAACTTCAGGAAGAGAGGAACAATTTGATGTGATCACCGGGCACCCGCACGCCATTGCTTCAAGTGGCGGGAGTCCGAACCCTTCAACAACGGATGGCCAGACCAACATCAGTGCATGAGAGTAGAGTGCAGGAAGTATCCGGTCGGGAACATACCCGAGGAACCGGACGTTCCCGCATTCTCCGGCTGCGGTTTCCACCTCCTCGGTCATCCAGCCCCCACCGGACGCAATCACCAGAGGAACGTCAGGTGCGACCTTTTTCATTGTGCGGATAATCAAAGGAATGTTCTTTCGCGGGTCGATGGACCCCACGAACAGAACGTATCCGTGTGGCAGGAGTTTGTACAGGTCGATGATTGTTGTTTCATCCACCGGACGAAATCGGTCTTCTACGCCAGGATACGCAACGGTGATCTTCTCTGCCGGGATCCCGCACTGCTGCACAGCAACATCTTTCGATGCCTGTGAGATGGACACCACATGGTCGGCTACCTCAAGGTTTCTTCTGGCACAGAGTTTCCAGTAGATCCGCATTGGTGGTGTGAGGTATTGTGGATGAGTATAGGGTATCAGGTCGTAGAGTGTCACCACTGACGGAACGGTGGGTTTCACCATGTTCAGCCACCCGCACGAATTATGCAGGATGTCCACGTTAAGGTGCTTTGCAGTCAGTGAGAGGTATGACTGGTACAAGGATTTTGGAACAGGAGGGTTTACAATCTCCGTGTTGTGAAACCGGTCGAACTTCTCGGTTTTGGCAATCGGCACCATCTCGTCGTTGGGAAACAATACGCGACACCGCTGGATCAGGTTCAGCGTAGTGTTTCCAATCCCTACAAGGTTACGGGTTGATAATGATTCACAAGAGACACCCACTTTCATGTTTTCACCACCTGGAGTGCAGCACATCCAAACTGCTTGACCGCCCGTGCTACACCAAAATGCCGTGCTGCTGTCTTTGCATATGCCACCTGGCACGCCCACCAATTATGGCAGAGCATCTCGTCGTGCACTCGATACTCATAGAGTGGGAACGGGATGGTGCGGAACTTCATTCCGGCAAGCCACGCACGGATCCAGAAATCCCAATCCTCCGCACGGAACAGACCTTCATCATATCCCTTGAGGTCGTGCCATACGTGCGGCCTGAACATGAACGATGCGTGCACGGAGTTCTGATATTTGAGATGTTCAGGCAACGGCGCAGAACATCCGGCAACCCGCTTGCCTGTCGCGTCGATAATTGAATAATCCGAGTAGACAATATCACCCGGAGAATCGGTCAGTGCATTCACCATCGTTCCGAACGCAAACGTGAGATACCGGTTGTCATGGCTCGTCCAGGTCCAATACTCCCCGCGAGCCACCAGGAACCCACGGTTCAACGTGGCAGGGAGTTTCCGGTTGCGCTCGTTGTGGTAGATCCTGATCCGTTCGTCAGTCTGTGCATCGAGGATCGCACGGGTGTTGTCGGTCGATCCGTCGTTGATGATGATAAGCTCCCAATCGGTGAACGTCTGGTTGATCACCGAGTCAATGGATTCCTTTAGGTATCGCTCTCCGTTGTAAACCGGGAGAACGCAGGAAACCTTAGGAGTCATGGAGATCATAGCGGCACCTCACGGTCAATCAACCGCTCTGGTTCGACCGCCTTACAATACGGTTCGTACCATTCCGGTTCGTCGAAATCATCGGTGATGCCTTCCCCGACATCCACAAAACACGGGTGGTCCTGCCGTCGCCCGAACTTTCGTATCCCCTTCCAGTATGCGATAGGAAACCTCCCGAACGCCAAGAAGAGATCATACAGTGCGGGGTGCTGTGAGTTCAGGTCGTGGAGAACAACAATATCCCACTGGTTCCCTTCGCCATTTATGGTCAGAGAATCGGTGTGAATGCTGGCAAGGGTTTGCAGTTCGGAACTATAAAAAGCAAAAGCAAATATCTCCTCGTGCGGGCGACCGGTAAGCTGGTTCGGTCCCGCTCTCCCGTAAATTGAGAACGGTGTTGTGGTGGTGAGAACCCGCCGGAGCGTGCCCTTCATCCACGACACATCACCGAGGAGATAGTACGTCATCTTCTGCCCGAACAGGGGCATGGTGTCGAGAAAGAGCTGGTTAGGGTTATCCGGTTGCAGTTCCGGCCCGATAACATGAACGTTCACATCCGGGCGAATCTCTTTCACTAATCTGACGGTGCGGTTCAATACCGGCTCACCGCAGACAGGCAGCATATATTTTACCATGCCGTTCCACCGCTTAGATCTCCCTCCGGCGAGGATGATCACGGAATCCGGTGTCACAGGTATCTCCCCCTGCGTTCAATGCAGACCTCTGGAACGATCGCAGTCTTTGATAAAGAGAGCAACCAGACAACCGTTTGGGAAATATCAACAAGAGGGATCAGGTCTTCACCCGGTGCAATCCCCTGTCCTATGTGGGTATCACAATCACCAGGACAGATTGCGGTCGCCTTGATCCCGTACTGCACGTTCTCACGCAGGATCGCTTCAGTGAGTGCGTTCATCCCGCTTTTTGAGATTGCATATGATGAACATCCAGCCCGGACCCGCTTTGCCGCCATCGAGGAGATGTTGAGGATATATCCACAATGCCGCTTTCGCATTCCCGGCAGTACTGTGCGTGACCAGTTCCACGCGGTAATAAGGTTAGACATGATCATCGAGGAGAGCCAGCTTGGATCTTCCTGCACAAAATCACACGAATGAAACTCCCCGGCGACGTTGACAAGGACATCAACCCGCCCGAGTTTCCAGGCCTGCTCCTCGACAAGCTCAAGGTCGCGGGCATCGCAGGTATCACGCCCAAAAGAGTGAACGGTATATCCGTTTATTTCCAGAGTATCAGCGATCTCTTTTCCGATCCCTCTGGTCCCTCCGTTTATAACAGCAACGGGATCCATTCATTTCACCAGCAGGAGACCCACGCGGGCGAGCGTTCCACCGTTTTCTTTAGGGTGTGGGTACTCTGGCAACCCGACGCCCGCCACACGACAGGTAGAGATCACATCAATGCCCGCACCCTCCATTGCAGCCCGTGCCTTCTCGGGAACCCGGCAGGATTCCCCGCACCCTTCAGGACAGATCCGACAGGAACCTCCAACCAGTGACGCAGCCCAATACTGGTTCTTCTCAAAACACTCTTTTTCCGCTGCGATAAGTGCGCTGTGGAGTTCCTTTGCCGATTCTCGCCGGATTACATCAAAATCCTCATGGGTGTACTCAGCGGTGAGAACAAACAGCTCTGCATGTAGATATTGTGATACCAGTTCTTTCCAGTACTCAAAACCCGGAATTTTCGGCGGGCATGTGTGGCACTTGCCATAATGTGAACATGTCCGGCACTGGTACGTCGCCCGGATGTCAAACTTAATCTTCCAGGTCGGAATGCGGATCCGTGAGATGTTCATCGCTTCACCCCGGACCACAGCAGGAACAATCCGTCAGGTTTTTTATCCTCGTACCCGATCTCTTTTACCGAAACGTCGGTGCAGTCGCGTTCAAGGAGTTCACACACCTTCTCTGCATTGAACCACTGTTCCCACGGTGCAATCTCCATCCGGCCAAGGTGCTCGTCGTTCTTGTCGATGATGATCACCGTGCCGCCCTGTTTCGTCACCCTGCACATCTCGGAGATCGCAACGCCTGGTTTGATCGAATGCTCAAGGCTTTCAACCGCATACGTGCACGCAAAAGCATTTTCGGAGAATGGAATGTTCAACATTGACCCTTCGATACTGTGTGGCGTGGTCTTCACGAGGTGTGGTGAAAGTTCCAGACCTGCACGTTTTTCCGCATCAACCCGCAGGAGGTATCTGCCAGTTCCACACCCGACGTCAAGCACCGATCTGCATGGTTTCGGCATGGCTGCACGGAGTGCCACGAGCCTCCCGTCAGTGTTGGATAGTTCAGGCCGTGCGTGCCGGTGGAACTGTGATTTCATCCACCAGTGGTAAGCATCGAGGAAGAACTTCGCAGCCCACGAAACCTCCTCATCACAGAAGTAATCTCCTGACCCATTGCACCCGTAAAACCCACCGGTTGCATTCTGGAACTGCATTCCGTATTTGAGTGCCTTTGTGCCGTTGATGTAGTGCCCTAATTTGAACTGCACAACAGAGTACTGAAATTGTCCTGGCAGGCACGACCACTTCTCGCCGATAACACCTGGCACCATTCCGTTCGCTTCGATCGGCCACCATGTTTGATCTGGTGGATACTCGCCGTGGTTGGCAAGTGCTTCTGCCACATACATGGCAAAATGAGAGAGTGTGGGTTTTGTGAAGTGCCGCCGGTGATAGTCCCACACCAGCGGATCCTCTGTTGCGTATATCTGGATGGCAGGTGTCATCCTGTCGGACCAGCGGGATTCATCCGGTGCTCTTAAGCGACCGTCAGGGAGAACGTTTCGTTTAAGGCACTGCTCCCCTGCAACAATGGTATCCCCGACTTCGGGCATTCGTGCATGGATCGCACGGAGTCCTTTCAATACCTGCCCGGTATCAAAAGTGTATGGTTTCCCGTCAGACCCATTCCACGAGCCGTCGCGGTTCTGCACGGTGCAGAGCCATGCAGCGTACTGTCGTGCGAGGTCGTGCTCTCCCCATTCAAGAAGTGTGGGTATCAGGTATCCGGTGACTTCCGGGTACTCGGTGTGATTCTTATGTGATACCCACACGCCACCCTGTGAGTGGCGATGCAGCCATTCGAGTGCAGCGGTATATGGTCGCGGTTCTGCACGGTGCAGAGAGGGTTTCTTAAAAAGGGCATGGATTCCACCAAACATATTGTACCACCATCGACTTACAATATGTAAATCAAGGTGTGACAATATTTATTAATTTGGTAAATCGTTACAAAAGAGTTTACTTGGGGTTATCCGATTAAACGTCAACATACCTCTTTTGATCTCATAGTCTCTGCCATCTCTGCCTGACTCGGTGTCGCATAGTGAGCTTGGATCACCTCGATGGTGTCTCCGGTCAGCTCCGCAACCTGCTCCGGCGACCACCCCGCAGCTTGGCAGAACTTCACACATGATGCCCGGAGAGTATGGAACGGGCGGGAACCGATACCGGCCTTCTCGCATAGGGAATTAAACCGGTTGTATGCTTGCCGGTCTTTGAACGAGAAGAGGGTATCCTGGCCCTTCGGGATGGTCCTGATCAACATCCTGATCTCCTGTTCTAATTTCTGCCCGATGGGTACCGCTCTCACCCTGTCACCCTTCTTGCGTTCCAAGTAGGTGATCTGATGATTCTTGAAATCCACATTCCCCACCCGGACCCGGACAAGATCGCCCCGGCGAAGACCCAGGGATACTGCGAGCATCAACATTACCCGATCCTCCAAGGTACCGCACACAGAGAGAACGGCATCATACTCTTTTCGGGTGAGAGCCTTCTCACCCGTTCGGTACCGCTGTTGCTTCATTACTCACCAGCGTAAATACTCTCTCCAAGACGGCAAACACGGTACTCATCAAGATAGCAGCATCCAGAACAGTGTTCCTC
>JAQTNX010000069.1 GCA_028713635.1 Candidatus Bipolaricaulis sp. | reverse complement strand
CGACAAGCAGCCGCGCTTGCCATCCTGCGGCATCTTGGCGCGTTGCCAGGGCCTCCAGGGCGCTCTGTGTCGCGGGCAGTCCGGCCTGAGCACGATCCAGCGCCCCGTAGGCGGCGTACCCCGAGGGTGTCGCAACCGTGGAGACGAGAATCGCCGCCGCCACGCACACTGCGACCCCGGCAAGAAGGCCGGCGTAGAGCGCCCACTTCATCGTCTCACCGTACGGCAGTCGGTCGGCATCACAGTGGTCGGAACGTACCCGCAGAGCGACGGCCGGCCAAGGCCGCCCCCGCGATTGGGAAGGGACGTTCGGCCTGGCTCGGACGGCCACAAGGCATGGCCGAGCGGCGGGAAGGTGTCACCGTCTGCGTCCGGCCCTGGTGCGTCGATTCGACTCCGCCGGCGCCGTGTTTATGATGCATGGCGTGACCGCCATGCTCGCCATCCGCGAGACGAAGGCCGAGGACGACCCGTTCGTGCTTTCCTGCTCTCATGCAGGGGAGTCCGCCGAAATCGATGCCTGCTCCGCGCGGCGGGCCCCCTTGTTGCGGCGTCTGCGATTGGGCGGTGCGGTGGCCTTGGGGGCTTTCCTCGATGGTGAGACGGTCGGGTTTGCCCACGGCGTCCCTATCGAGATCTCTTCGTGGGGGCCCCTGGGCGAGGGGATCTTGACGCTTCCCTGTCTGTACGTCATGAAAAAGGCGGCTCGTCTCGGAGCGGGTCGGAGGCTCGTGGCGGCGGTCCTGGAGGTCGCGCGGCGTCAGCGACGTGCCGCCGTCGCCACGACGGCCTATCGCGACCTGGCTGGAGCCGAGTGGTTCCTGCCCGCAGGGTTCTTCGAGTCGGTGGGTTTTGACGTTGTCGCCGAGCGCGGGCGGGAGGTGCTTCTCTGGAAGCGATTGCGGGGCGATGCCCCGCCGCCCCGCTTCCTCGAGCCAATCTACCAGTTCGAGCCCGTGCCGGGCCGCGTCGCCGTCGACCTCTTCTGGAACGGATTCTGCCCGACCAGCGACATCGAGGGAGAACGGGTCCGGAGGGTCTGTGCTGCGTACTCCTCACGCGTCGTTCTGCGCGAGAACTGCGCCGAGGATCGAGCCGTGCTCCTGGAGCATCAGATCCCGCGGGGCGTCTTTGTCGACGGCCGGGAGGTCGGCTGGGGGTACGAAGCCCCCGAGGAAGGAATCCGCGACGCGATCGAGGCCGCGCTATGCCGGCATCAGCCGAACAGCTCCGGCTCCTCGGCCGACGGCGCCAACCTCGGGCGCACGGATGTGCGAACGCCAAGGTGAGTGCACATCGTCTCGAACGACGCGCGGAGCGCGGCTGCGCGCGGTGACGGGCACATGTAGCCGTTGCCGTAGGCTTTCTCGTACTGCTCCCGCAGTCCGGGGAAGAGCTCGTCCAGTTTTCGGTAGTAGTAGGTGCGCTGTCGGTCTCGAAGGCTCATGCCGAACCACGGGATGACGGTGCGGACTCCGCGTCGATGTGCCTCCCGGACGATGGCTGAGACATTGTCCCAGGCGTCCTCCAGGAACGGGAGGACGGGCATCAGAGCGACGCGCGCCTCGATCCCGGCGGCGGAGAGCTCGGCGAGCGCCCGAAGGCGCGAGGACGCGGGGGGAGCTCCCGGCTCGATCCGTCGAGCCAACTCGTCATCGAGGGTCGTCAGCGTCAGCGACACGGCCGCGGTTGAGGTTCGGGCAATGCGCTGGAGAAGGGGAATATCTCGCAGGACGAGGTCGCTCTTCGTCACCACATGGACGCCGAAGCCATAGCCTGCGAGGACTTCGAGAGCTGCGCGTGTGAGCCCGACGCGCTCCTCCAGCGGCATGTAGGGATCGTTCATCGAGCCTGTGCCGACGACGCCCTTCCGCCGCTTGGCGCGCAGCTCCTTGGCAAGCAGGTCGACGGCGTTCGTCTTGACGAGGACGTCGTCGTCGAAACGGTCGTTCCCGTAGCACTTGCTGCGGGAGTCGCAGTAGATGCAGTGATGCTGGCACCCGCGGTAGAGATTCATGCCGTAGTCGAGACCGAAATACGTGTCCACCCCCGCGACGCGCGACAGGACGTTCTTGGCAAGAATCTGGCGGATCATCAGTCCCCCAGTGTAGCGAGCCCGAGCCGGCGGATCCCTTCCCCACGCGTCAAGTTGCTGTACAATGCGTGCTTGCCCCGGGTGGGCGGAGTGACTATGACGAAGACACGAAGGATCGCTCACGCTGTGGTGCTCTTGGTGGGTGTCGGACTCATGGCGGCGGCGGGCGCGGCGCAGACCCCGAGGAATTCGTCACCCGTCGCGTCGTTCTCCGCATTCCTCGCTCAAGGGTCTGGAGCGACCGTGGAGTTCGACGCGTCGGCGTCCTCCGACTCCGACGGCCGGATTGTGACGTACCAGTGGGTCTTCGGAGACGGGAGCACGGGTTCCGGCATCGTCAAGGATCACGTCTATACGCAAATCGACCGCTACGACGTGACGCTGCTCGTCATCGACGACGCGGGGGCGACTGCCATGGTGACACGAACGATCGATATCGAGGACTTGCCGCCGCGAAGCACGAGGAGTCCCAAGACGGCCGCCCCCACGCCGACCGTGGGCGTGTCGACGGCCCAGGTCGGCAATCGCGTCGGAATGAAGGCGCCAGACTTCTCGATCCCGGGCACGGACAGTGCCAACGTCCGGCTGTCGGACTACGCCGGGCAAGTCGTACTCCTGGAGTTCTGGATGAGCGCCTGCCCCGCATGCCAGGCTTCGATGTCAGGGCTAGAGGCATTGCGGGTTCGGTACGAGAGCCAGGGGTTTGTTGTGATTGTTGTTTCGATTGAGCAGACAGCCACGGGAGCCAACGACTTCCTCGTGGGAGCCGGATACACAGAGTTCATCTCTGCGATTGACATCTACTGGCCCACGAGGCCGACGCGTGCCGCGTACGGAGTCGGTCATGTGCCTCACACGTTCCTTATCGATCGCGACGGCGTGATCCGCTACAGCGGATCGCCCGGGAACCTGACGCCCGCCGCGGTCGAGGCGTGGATCTAGAGCCCCGAGTGAGGTTGACCGCGGGGCGAGCCGTCCTCGGGCAGCGGCGTCGTTCGCTCCTTTCATCTGGGACCGGAAGGGCGTATCCTGTTCGGGTTTGAGGAGGTAGGTATGCACCGGCGACTCTTGGGATTGATTGTTCTTCTTGTTGCGGCAAGCCTTCTTCTGGCGGCGTGCGGAAAAGACGCCGAGCGCGCGGCGAAGCCCGCGGCGACGGCAACCACCGCCCAGACTTCCGCGCCCTCGAAGGCTCCGGCGACCGCTGCGACGCCTGCGGCGGCCACGAAGCCGGCGTCGGCTGCGACAACGACTCCAGCCGCGGTGGCCCCAACAGCCGCTCCGGCCGCGGCGACCCCGACAACCACCCCAGCTGCGTCAGCTCCGGCAGCCGCTCCAGCCGCGGCGGCCCCGACAACCACTCCAGCTGCGTCAGCTCCGGCAGCCGCTCCAGCCGCGGCGGCCCCGACAACCACTCCGACTGCGACGGCCCCGACAGCCGCTCCAGCCGCGTCGGCCCCGGAATCCGCGAAGCCGTTGCAAGCCACGGCGTCGCCGTCCGTGCCGACCCTCGACCAAGGCGTTGCCGTGATCAATGGGCACACGATCGAATCCAGTAGCCTCGACCAAGCGACGATGGCCGTCCTTGAGCGGTACCAGCAGATGTACTCGCAGTTCGGGATCGACGTCAAGGGGATGTTGGCCGGCGCGCGGGGGCGCGTCATGGACCTCGAGATGGAGGTCGAGGCGTTCTCGACGCTTGTCGCGAACACCATCGTGGACGATGAGATCGCCCGTCGAAACATCACGGTCACGGATGAGGCTGTGGCCGCGGAGTTCGACAAGCAGTACACGGACTTCCTTGCAAGCCAGGGCCTGACGGAGGAGACCTTCTCCGCGGCGGTCGCTGCCCAGGGCAGGACGCTCGAGGCCGTCAAGGACGGCGCGCGGGCGAACATCTGCAGTCAGCTCATCAACCAGGCGCTCATGCGCGCCGTGGCCGGACCCATCACGCTGACGGATGACGATCTACAGGCGTACTGGATTGAGAATCGAGCGAACTACGACACGGAGGAAGAGGTCCGCGCCTCGCACATCCTCGTCCCGACGGAGCAATCGGCGTCGGACGTTCTGGCCGCCCTCGAGGCTGGAGCCGACTTCGCCGCCTTGGCGACGGAGCGATCGACCGATCCCGGGAGCGCCAAGAAGGGCGGAGATCTCGGGTGGTTCGGGCGCGGGCAGATGACGCCCGCCTTTGAGGAGGCCGCGTTCGCGCTCGGCGTCGGTGAGCGGAGCGGAATCGTCGAGACGGACTACGGCTTCCACATCATCCTCGTGGTCGACAAGAAGCCGGCGGTACGGCATGAGTTTGGCGACGTACGCGACCAAGTGCGCGCCGACATGGAGAAGGAACAGATCACGGAGAAGGCGACCGCCTGGTACCAGGCCACGCAGGCGGCCGCAACGATCCAGATCAGCGACCCGATGCTCGCCGCCGGATGGACGAAGAGCCAAGACCTCGCCGCCGGCCTCGGCGCGTTCGAGCGGCTCTACAACGAGCACGTGGTCGACGATCCGTACCTCCCGTTCATCATCGGCTCGATCTACGAGACGATGATGCAGAGGAAGACCACGGAGAAGACGGAGCTTGAGGCCAAGGCGTCGAGCGACCCCGCGGCGGCCGAGCAGGTTGCGACGCTGACCGCGGAGATCGAGGCGGCGCGAAGCAAGGCCGTGTCGTTCTACCAGATCGCGCTGAAGACGTTCAGCGATGACACGGTGATCCAGTCGCGGATCACGGCCCTGTCGCCGAAGCCGGAGGCGGAGTCCGAAGGCTCCACGGGCACGCCGTAGAGCCGGCCTCGTGGCTGAAGCGCGTTAGGCTTGGAAGCAGGACCGAGGAGCGGGTCGTGGTGTCCGGCAAGGGGCCACGGCCCGCTCACTGTTCGGCGGGCGCTCGAAGGCTGGGTTGGCGCTTCACAATCCCTTCACACGGACTCCACGCTGCGTTGACAGCGCGCCCCTAGTCTCGCGAGCGTACGAGAGGGGACCCAGAGGGACGGTGAGAGGCTCCGAAAGGAGCCTCGATACTTTGCAGGGGGATCTGTTTGCGACCGCGAACGCTGATGACGTGCCTGCTTCTCGTTGCTTTGGCCCTTCTTGAGGGATGCTTCCACGCCAACAGCTCGCCGCTCGCGTCGTTCCGGCGCCTTCCTCCCTCCGGCGAGGCTCCGCTGTCCGTCTACTTCGATGCCGGGGACTCTCGCGACGCCGACGGAGAGATTGTCGAGTACCGATGGGCATTTGGCGATGGCGCCGAAGCCGCGGGAGTCACGGCGACGCACACCTTCGCGGTCGCCGGCACGTACGAAGCTGTGCTGACGGTCACGGATGACGGCGGAGCGACCGGCGCCGCGAGCCGGATGGTGGACGTTCGCGCTGCAGGCGCGACTCCGGCGGTCGGGCTTGCCGTCGGCGACGCCGCCCCGGACTTCGTGCTGCCGGACCTGCTGGGCGGGGAGGACATTCGACTCTCGAGCCTTCGAGGCCGCGTTGTTCTTCTCGACTTCTGGACGAGCACGTGCTCGCCTTGTCGAGTCACCATGCCGCATCTCGAGGTCCTGCGCGAGGAGTTTGCCGCCGAGGGACTGGTCGTGCTGGCTGTCAACCTCGACGCATCAGCCCAGGCCGCGCGGCAGTTCATCGAAGACGGCGGGTACCGGGGGTTTCTCGTCGTCTACGACGGCGAGGCGGCCGTGGAGACGCTCTACGAGGTGGATGCAGTTCCCTACACGTTCCTGATCGATCGACAGGGCGTCATCCGCCATGCCGATCACCCCATCCGGATCCGCGCCTGGCAGATCGAACCGTGGCTGTAGGCGTCCGCTAGCGCGATTCGTCAATGGACGCGAGGATGTTGGACTGCCAGACGGACTCCGGCCACCCGCTCTTCCTTCGCGCCTTGTGGACGGCATCCAGGTAGTCCACGACCTCGCGAGCCGAGTACCCGAGACGCCGCAGAATCACGCCGATCACGGTCCCGGTTCGGCCGGTGCCTCCGACGCAGTGGACGAGGACTCCCTCTCCATGTTCGAGGGCTTCCAGCGCGATCTCGGCGGCGCGCCCGATCTCGTGACGCTCCCGCTCCGGGTCGAGCGGGTCCAAACCGCCGTAGAGGTCCTGGAGCGCCACCGCGTGAAGCAGGCGAAGGGGCGTTGGATCGTACGGAGGCGCCGCGCTCGTCAGGCACACGACATGCCGGAAACCCGCTTCCTCGAGCGCGAGCCACGGCGTTGTCGGGCCAGGATACGGCATGCCGGCGAGGCGGGCGGGGATCGTCAATACCGTGTACAGGTTGCGGGGACTGTCCACTCCCCAAACCCTCTCCATTCGATCGACTGCGACGATCGGCGGCCTCTGCATAGGTTCCTCCCGGTCGGATCTTACCGCGGGCGCCGGCGCTTCGGCGAGGCGGCGATCGAGAGGAGGTAGACCGCGGTGGCGGAGAGGGCAATGGCGGAGCCAATCGGCAGGTCGGCTCCCAGGGAGAGAAGAGCCCCTCCGAACGCCGAGCCGACTCCGAGCACCGGTGCGAGGACGAATACCTTCTTGATGTCGTACGCCCACTGGAACGCCGCCGACGCGGGCAGAACCATGAGCGCGTAGATCAGGAGCCCGCCCGTGATGCGTAGCGAGACGGCAACCACGATCGCAATGAGGAACAGGATTCCGTAGAACGTCGCCCGGGTAGGCATTCCGGCGGCCTCCGCCAGCTTGCGGTCGAGGAGCAGTGCAAGGAGTTCCTTGCCGAACGCCAGGAGGAGGACAGCAACTGCGGCGGACAGGATCCCAAGCCAGGCCACCTGGGACATCGTGACCCCGAGCACGCTTCCCCATAGGAGCGACAGCGCGCCGCTGCCGATTCCCGAACTGGGCGCGGTATAGAGGAACACGAGGCCGAGGGCCATCGTCACGGGGAACACGACGCCGAGAATGGTGTCGGCGTTCATTCGGGAGGCGTCTGCCAGTGGGCCGAGGATCGCGGCCACGGCCCCAGAGAAGATGAGCGCGAACCAGAGCGGCTCCGCGGCGGAAAGCGTGAGTCCGAGCGCGGCGCCTGCAAACGCAGCGTGGGCCATGGCGAAACCGAGCGACGAGAGGTTCATCCGCACGACGAGCGTCCCGAGCGCGCTGCACAGGGCGCCGACGAGAACCGTCCCGAGAAGCGTGGGCAGAACGATATGCCACGGGAGATGGAACATCAGGCGACTCCTGCAGGAACGAGGGCGGCACGAGACGGGGTTTGCGGGGTGTCCGCGACGATTCGTCCGTCCTCGATGCAGACGAGCCGGTCTGCGCCGTCGCGGAGAGGGCCTGCTTCGTGACTCACGACGAGCGCCGTGGCGCCGAGTTCCTCCTCGACCCTCGACACGACGCGGGCAACCTCGTCCCGGGCCACGGGGTCGAGGTTGGCCGTGGGCTCATCGAGCAGGAGGAGGCGCGATCCCTGAGCGAGCGCGCGAGCGAGGAGGGCCTTGCGCTGCTGGCCGCCCGAGAGCCGGCCGATCGGGCGGCCAGCCAGGGTCCGGATTCCTACGGCATCGAGGGCGCAAGCCACATGGCGGCGATCCTCCGCGGACGGCCAGCGAAACGGGCCGATCTGGGCGTAGCGCGCCGCCATCACGACGTCGCGGACGAGGAACGGCGTGGTCGGCGGGAAGGAGAGGTCCTGCGGCATGTAGGCGATTCTCGTTCGCAGGCGGCGGCCCTCGGCGGCGACCGCCCGCCCGAAGACGCGGACCTCCCCGTACTGGAACGGGAGGAGGCCGTTGATGACCTCGAGCAAGGTCGTCTTGCCTGCGCCGTTCGGGCCGGCGATGACCAATCGCTCGCCAGCTCGAACGCGGAGCGTCACGCCGTGAAGCGCGGCGCTCCGTTCGCCTTCGTACGCAGCGTCTACCGCGTCGAGGGCAACGACAGGACCGTCCATGCGAACAACTCCTCGATCGGTCGTTCCATCGTACGGCGGCTCTCCGCGTGGATCTCTCCGCGCCGGAAGTCGTCGAGAGCTTCCGGACGCAGCGTAATCTCCACCGCCCCGCCGTCGTCGGTGAAGAAGCGTCCTCGGGGCACACGGTCGTTGAACACGAACAGGTTTCCCTTTCCCACGGTGCACCCCGATCCGATCTGGATGCCGTCCGTCAGACATGAGAGCGGCGTCTGGAAGCCCGTTCCCGACTCGACGCGGATCCCGAAGTACCCGGGGCTCCGAAGCAACTCCAACGCAAGGAGCCCCATGCGGATTCCCGCGACGAGAAACGGCCCGAGGTGTCCGTGGAGAAGGGCACCTCGATCGACGAGAGCGGCAAGGTCGACGGCCTTGGGGTCGATCGCAAGCTTCTCCATGGTCGAGCTACCTCACCGGCTGAATCGCACCGAGCAGGGCGTCGGCGTTGCGTCGCAGCGTGTCGATCAGGGTGGCCGTCTTCGGCAAGGCGCCGGGAAAGTTGGAGAGGACGACGTGGACGGCGCCGACCTCGCGGGCGAGCTTCGCTCCGAACTCGATGCCGCTCTGGAGATTGTCGATCACCAGGACGGCTTTCACGGCGCGGCCGGTCTCTGCGAGCTGGACCAAGTCGCGCAGCGAGAGACCCTCCGGCATTCCGTACGTCACAGCGGCTTGGAAGCCGAGCCACTTGACGAAGCTCACCTGCCACTCCATGCACACGACCGGCACGACGCTCACGTTCATCTCCGCGGCACGGCGCTGCAACTCATCGCTGACCGCCTGGAGCTTCGCCACATACTGCTCGGCGTTGGCCGCGAACGTGGCGGCCCCTTCGGGGATCCGCTCCGCTAGGACTTGGGCAACGGCGTTCGTCTTCTCAATCGCGTCGGCCGGCGTGTTCCAGGATCCGCGCAACTGCACGAGGGCTCCCTCTTTCGTGCTTCCGGACAGCCGTTCGACCCAAGGCTCAAACCCTGAGTAGAAGACGACGTGCGCATGGAGGAGCGCCGCGAAGTCGCTCGGGGCGAGGTCGTAGTGGGCCGGGCAGAAGCCGGACGGGATGATCGTGACGACGTCGACATACTCGCCGCCGACCGTCTTGGCGATCTCGCCGAGCACGGAGTGGGTGGCGACGACTTCGTACGCGCCGAGCGAGGCGAGCGGTGCGACACAGAGGATGGCCAGTGCGAGAACGAGGACAGACGTGAGTTGCGTTCGAAGCTTCATGGTGTTCCTCCTTCGGTCGAGCGTGGTGCTTCTCCCTAGCGGTCTAGGTGAGTTCCTTTCCGGTGGATGTGGCGGTGAGGGCGCCGTGCTTGACGCTCTTCAGGCTGATCAGCTGGTCGGCGAGCCGCTCGATGGTGCGGGCTTCTCCCCTGACGGCGATCATCTCGAGGCAGTTGTCGTGGTCAAGGTGAACGTGGGTTGTCGAGATGACGCAGCCGAGGGCGTGGTGCTGAAATTCCGTCAAGGCTTCGGACGCTCCCGGACGGTGGTGGTCGTAGAGGATCGTGGTGACGCCGGCGACCTCTTCTCCGGCCTCCCACTGGTGGCGGACAAGCTGCCCGCGGATCGCGTCGCGGATCGCCTCGGAGCGGTTGACGTACCCGTGATCGCGTGAGACGCGGTCGAACGCTCGCACGAGGGCTTCGTCCATCGACACGCTAAACCGAATGAGCTTCGCCATCAGGTAGCACCTCCACGAGATTCGTAACACCGAGAAGTGTACCGTACCGAATCATCGCCGCAAGGCGCAGGCGGGAGTTGCCACGCCCCGCGCGCTGACTATAGTTACGGACGCGATGAGACTCCTATCGATCGAGAAGCCGCTGGTCGGGATGGTTCACCTCCTCCCGACGGCAGGAAGTGTCCGATATGACCGGCGAGGTGTAGGCCCGATTCTCGGCGCCGCGTTGCGGGACCTGGCCGCCCTGGAGCATGGCGGGGCGGACGCCGTCTTGGTCGAGAACTTCCGCGACGCGCCCTACGGGAAGGTTGCGCCGCGGGAGACGGTCGCCATGATGGCCGTGGTCCTTCGCGCGGTGGTTGAAGCAGCAACCGTGCCCGTTGGCGTGAACGTCCTGCGGAACGACGGGCTTGCCGCGATGTCGATCGCTGTGGCAACAGGGGCTTCGTTCATCCGGGTCAACGTCTTTGCCGGCGTGGCGTTCACGGACCAAGGAGTCGTTGAAGGGGAAGCGCGGGAGCTCCACGCGCTCAGGCGCGACCTCGGAGCCGACGTTGAGATTCTCGCCGACGTGCACGTCAAGCACGCGGCCCACTTGACGCGACTTGAGGAAGCGGCCGTCGACACCGAACGCAACCGCCCCGACGCGCTCGTTGTCTCGGGGATTGGCACAGGATACGGGACGCGTCCGGAGGACCTCGAGGCCGTCAAGCGAACGGCGGCCCTTCCGGTGTTCGTCGGTTCCGGCGCGCGAGCCGACTCTTTGGCGGCGTATCGGGATGCAGACGGGTTCATCGTGGGGACGGCGCTGAAGGAGTGCGGGGCGGTCGAGTCCCCGGTCGACGAGAAGCGCGTGAGGTCCTTTGCGACCGCGATCGCGGCGCTCCGCACCGCCTCATGAGCCGCGTTGTTGTACTCGGCGATCTGAATCTCGATGTCTTTGTGAGCGAGGCGCCGGAGCCTCGCCCGGGCGCCGAGGTCCGTGGGTCCGTGCAGGTTGTCGCCGGCGGGTCGGCGGGGACGTTCGCCCGCGTCGCCGCGGGCCTGGGCGCGCGCGTTGTCTTCCTGGGAGCCGTGGG
>JAQTNX010000068.1 GCA_028713635.1 Candidatus Bipolaricaulis sp. | reverse complement strand
AACAGGTGGCGGTGCGGAGCGACGCCTGCCTTCTTGAAATGCCCGGCGATCGGGCGAGAGACCTTGCTTTCCTTCACCTCGTCATAGCCCAGCTGCAGCGCGTCGTAGCCGTCCTTCTCTTTCGTCTTGACCTGGACGACCGTGCACGGCGTCGCCTGAATGACCGTCGCGCCCACAGCGCGGTCATCGACGAACAGCTGCGTCATGCCGATCTTCTTTGCGAGGAGTCCCCGAGCCATGCGTCGCCAACCTCCGTCTCTAGAGCTTGATCTCGATGTCGATTCCCGTAGGGAGCTCGATGTCCATCAGAGCGTTGATCGTCTCGGAGGTCGGCTCCTTGATGTCGAGGAGCCGCGTGTGGATCCGTCGCTCGAAGTGCTCCATCGAACGCTTGTCGATGTGCGGGGAGCGCAGCACGGTGTATACGCGACGCTCCGTAGGAAGCGGAATCGGGCCCGCAATCTTGGCCCGCGTCTCCTTCGCCGACTCGACGATCTTCCGAACCGAGCTGTCGACGAGCTCGTGATCGTACCCTCGCAGCTTGATCCGGATCTTCTCTCTCGCCATGTCAATACCCTCTGCTCTTGATGATTTTCTCCCTCGACCCATCCGGGACCACGGCGTAGCGAGCCACCTTCAGCGAGTACGTTGCCCGCCCCTGGGTCAGAGAACGCAGCCGGGTCGCGTATCCGAAGGTTTCCGCCAGCGGGATCGAGACCCTCAGAATCTGGATCATCTCCCGCGAACGGAGCTCCTGAATCTCGCCCCGCCTGCGCGCCAGGTCCTCCATCACCTCACCCAGATACCCGCCGGGCGTGATGACCTCTCCCTCGAGAATAGGCTCGAGCAGGTCAAACACACCCAGGCTATACGCCGTGCGCAACGCAGAAGCTGTCGCAGCGCGGAACGCAAGCTCAGACGAGTCTACCGGGTGATAAGACCCACCTGTTACGGTGGCTCCGATGTCAGCCAGAGGATAACCCGCTAGCGGTCCGTTTGTCAACGTTCCACGAACCGCGCTCTCGATGGCCGTTTCGTAGGCCTTCGGAATCTCGTTCGGCCGAGCGGCAAACGCGTACCGAATGCCGCTTCCCCTCTCCAGAGGCTCCAATCGGAGGATGACGTGGGCGAACTGCCCACGGCCGGCCGCCTGCTTCGCGAACCGCTCCTCGGCCACGACCGGCTCGCGCAGCGTCTCTCGGTACGCAACTTGCGGCGTCCCGACGTTCGCATGAACGCCCAGCTCCTCGCGAAGCCGCCGCATCAGCACGTCCAGATGCAGCTCGCCCATGCCTCCGATGACGACCTGGTCTGTCGTCTCGTCGATGCGCACGTGGAACGTCGGATCCTCCTGCGCGAGCTTGTTCAGGTTCTCAAGCAGAGCGGGGAGCTCCGCCTCGGTCCGCGGCTCCACGGCGGAGAACACGACCGGCTCCGGGAACTGAATCCTCTCAAGCAGGATGGGCGCCTGTTTGTCGCACAGCGTCTCGCCCGTCGACACGTCTTGGGACCCGACGATCGCCACGATGTCCCCCGCAACCATCCGCTCGAGCTGGGTGCGCCGGTTGGCGTGCATGCGGAAGATCTTCGTCACGCGAAGACCCTTGCCGGTCGATGCGTTGTACGCGTGTCCGCCCGACTCAACGGTTCCCGAGTAGACGCGAACGAAGACGAGCCTCCCGGCGTACGGGTCGGTGACGACCTTGAATGCTAGAGCAGAGAACGGCGCGTCGGGGTCGGCCGGGCGCTCTTCGTCCTTCTCTACATCTCGCATGGGGGGCATGTCGAGCGGCGAGGGCAGGTAGCGCACGATCGCGTCCAGCAGCGGCTGCACGCCGATCTTGCCAAACGCCGACCCACCGAGGACAGGGATCAGGCTGTTCTCGATGCATCCCTTCCTCAGCGTTCGATGGAAGAGGTCTGCATCCATGTCGCCTCGGTCGAGAAACGCCTCCATCGCTGCGTCGTCGACCTCGGCCACTCGCTCGAGCGCCATCTCCCGGTGCATGTCCGCGGAGTCGCGCATCGCCTGGGGGATGGGACGCCGCTCCATCTTCGCTCCCTGGGATTCGGGATCCCACACGACGAGCTCCCGCTCCAAGAGGTCGATGATCCCGACGATCCTTCGGTCGACGTCGCGGTACGGAAGCGAGAGCGGGACGACGCGAACTCCAAGACGCTCTTCGATCATGTCGAGGGTCCCGGTGTAGCTCGACTCGGGGCGATCGAGCTTGTTGACGAACGCGATGCGTGGGATCCGGTACCGGTCGGCCTGCCGCCAGACGGTCTCGGACTGCGACTCGACCATCTCGACGCCCGAAAACACGACGACGCCTCCGTCGAGGACGCGAAGCGAGCGCTCGACCTCCGCCGTGAAGTCCACATGCCCCGGGGTGTCGATGATGTTGATCCGGTGGTCCATCCACGGGCAGGTCGTTGCGGCCGACGTGATCGTGATGCCGCGCTCCCGCTCCTGAGCCATCCAGTCCATCTCGGTGTCACCCTCGTGGACTTCGCCCATCTTGTGGATTTGGCCGGTGTAAAAGAGGATGCGCTCCGTCGTCGTCGTCTTCCCTGCGTCGATGTGCGCCATGATGCCGATGTTGCGCACTCGATCAAGACCGTGGGAGTCCGAACCAGCCATCGACGTCCCCTCTCAGCGGGACGCGGAGACGAACGGAGCGCGAAGCGGCGCCTCTACCATCGGTAGTGCGCGAAGGCCTTGTTCGATTCGGCCATCCGGTGCGCGTCGAGCCTCTTGTTGTACGCCTTCCCCTCTTTCCGGGAGGCATCGAGGATCTCGCCGGCGAGCCGCTCGGCCATCGTGTGCTCCCCCCTCGCGCGGGAGAACGACACGAGCCAGCGCAAGGCCAGGGCGATCTGCCGGTCGGCCGGAACCTCGTAGGGAACCTGGTAGTTCGCACCACCGACACGACGGGTGCGGACCTCGAGGCGCGGCGAGCAGTTGGCGAGCGCCTCGTTGAAGACGTCAAGCGCCGGCGTGTTGCTTCGCTTCTCGACCAGCTCGAGCGCGTCGTAGACGATCCGCTCGGCGGTCGCCTTCTTCCCGCTCAGCATGCTGTAGTTGATCAACTTGGCCAGGAGCTTGCTGCTATACCGAATGTCGGGCTTCACGTCGCGTCCGGGGAGCTTCATCGAGTCTCCTTACTGCTTCTTGGCGCCACCCTGCTGCTTCGCGCCGTACTTCGAGCGGCCCTGGCGTCGTCCCTCGACGCCCTCCGAATCCAGGGTCCCTCGAATGATGTGGTACCGGACCCCCGGAAGGTCCTTGACGCGCCCTCCACGCACCATAACCATCGAGTGCTCCTGAAGGTTATGGCCTTCGCCTCCGATGTAGGAGGTGACTTCCTTGCCGTTGCTCAGCCGCACGCGCGCCACTTTCCGGAGCGCCGAGTTCGGCTTCTTCGGGGTTCGCGTGTAGACGCGAGTGCAGACCCCGCGCCGCTGCGGAGACGCCTCGAGCTGCGGCGCCTTGCTCTTCTTCGTCTTCGGCTTGCGTCCAAGTCGAATCAACTGGTTGATCGTCGGCATCTCCACTCCCTATCTGAATTGGGCCCAATTATAAGTTGGCGTCGGGACCCGTTCAAGTGTCCTCGGCCACCGGTGGTGCGGCGCTCTCCCTCTTTCCCTTCGCCGCGGCGGCCGCCAGGGCAGCCGCCAGCACGGACGGGAATCCCGTTCCGGCAGGAATCCTCTTCCCGACGATGATGCTCGGCTTCAAGCCGTCAAGCTCGTCGGTCTCCCCGCGCAACGCGGCCTCCGCCAGCACCTTCGTTGTTCTCTGGAACGAGGCCGCCGAGAGCCATCCTTTGGTTTGCAGCGCTGCCTTCGAGATGCGCAAGAGCTCACGCTCTCCGTCCGGCAAGCGCTTGTCGACAACGGGAACCTCGACGGTTTCACCATCGCGAAGGACTCGCACGAGGTCGAGTTCGGCCCGTTGCGCCGCGGCCAGCATCCCTGTTGAGAGCGCATCCCCCGCCGTGGCCAACGTCTTGCCGTCGGCCACGATGTCTTCCGCCAGAGGCTGGCCCAGGGCCTCGGACCTCGCCTGCTCCGCGTTTCGGTTCCACTCGGACAACGCCTGGATTTCCTCGCGGAACTCCTCGAGCGTGATGAGATCGCCAAGGAGGAACCGCGAATCGCCTCGGTCCGCAATCCGGACGTTGTTCAGGATCTGCCGAATGATGACCTCAAGGTGCTTGTCGTTGATGTCGACGCCCTGCTGCTTGTACACCTTATGGATCTCGTTCAGAAGGTACTGCCGCGCCTTCTGGACGCCCGCCGCCTCGAGCAGCGTATGCGGGGCCACGACGCCCTTGGTCAACAGGTCGCCTTCCTCGATCTTGTCTCCGATGCGGACGGTCACGGCCTTGTCGATGGGAACGATGCTTTTCGGCTGGAGACGGAGCTTCGTGACCCCGCCCTCGGCCTCGAGCGACTCGACCCGAACGCGTTCCGTGTGGGGGATCTCGAGTTGAACAATCAGATCGCCCGCTCGCACGACCTCGCCGTTCCCCTTGACCGCCGACACGTCACTCGTCAGCGGGAATCGAATCGCCTGCCCCTTCGGGTTGTAGACGATGATCCGGTCCGGAAGCACGAGAACGGTGCCTTCCGCATCTGCCGCCACGAAGATGGGTTTCGACTTCGATGTGATCTGCGTTCCCTCGTCCACCTTCGTCCCGGGCTCGACGAGAAGGCGAGCACCGTACGGAATGTCATACTCCACTGGTTCCCCGTCTCCCGTCACAAGCCGGAACGCGCGCTCTTTGGCTTCGGAGGCCTCGACCTTGCAGCGGCACGGGGCGACGATGGGGTCGACACTGAACCGCTCGGTCAGGGCGTCGCCCGCGGCAACCTTCTCGCCGGACTTGACCTTGGGCTCCGTGCCGGCCGGCAGGTCGTACGAGCGATCCCCGCCTGCCGTGTCGATCACGAGCACTTCCCTGCGTCCCTTCTTGCCCTGTATGACGTAGATCTCGCCCTTGCAGGGACTGCGGGAGTCGATCAGTTCGTCGATGTCCACCTCGTCCTCGGCCTTCGCACGGACGAGGAGCGTCGGCACCTCGGCCGTTCGCGGTTCCCCGGTGATCTCGACTTGATCCTCACCGCCCGCCGTCGACGTGATGTTCGTGACGTAGCCGTCGAGCGGGGAGATGCCCGCTTCGCCGCCCTTGGTTGTCTTGCGGGCTTCGAAGAGCTCCTCGGCGCGCGGCAGGCCCTGGGTGATGTCCTCCCCGGCCACGCCTCCCGTATGGAACGTGCGCATCGTGAGCTGGGTTCCCGGTTCACCGACCGACTGTGCGGCGATGACGCCCACCGCCATGCCGATCGCAACCGGCTTGTGCTGACTCATGTCGAAGCCGTAGCACAGCTGGCACATGCCGTTGGCTGTCTCGCACGTCATTGGGGACCGAATGACAATCCGTGGACGGACGCGGATCTTGCGAATGCCCGCTTCCCTCAAGGCTTCGAGGAGCCGCGGAGTCACGGTCTCGTCCACTTTCATCACGACGCGCCCCGACTTCGGCGCCTTGACCTCGAGCACGCTCTTCGTACCGATCAGACGTTCTTCGTCCGCTCCGCGGGCGAAGGAGAGCTCACACTCCAGGTGTCCGATGTGCTCGGCCATGTCCCGGGTAATCCACTGATTGGCGTCGACCAAGACGTCGCCGCTCGACGGATCGAGAATCGGGGCCGCCGTGACGCGACCGTAGATCCGCTCCTCGATTGGCTCCATGATCTCGGTCTTGCTAAACCGCAGGGGATCGACCTCGACACCCTGAGACGTTCCGCAGTCGATCTCACGAACGATCGTGTCCGACGAGGCATCAACGAGCCGGCGCGTCAGGTACCCAGAGTCGGCCGTCTTCAGCGCCGTGTCCGCCGCGCCCTTGCGCCCGCCGTGGGTCGAGATGAAGTACTCCGTCATGTCGAGCCCCTCGCGGAAGTTCGAGATGACGGGCCGCTCGATGATCTCTCCCGACGGGCCGGCCATCGGGCCGCGCATGCCGCACAGCTGCTTGACCTGATCTGGGCCTCCGCGCGCCCCGGATGTGACCATGCCGTACACCGGGTTGAACTTGTGACTTCGCAGGTTGGCCATCGTCGCGTCTTCGACCGAGTCGACCGTCTGTCGCCAGATGCGGATGACGGCGTTGCGCCGCTCGTCCTCCGTCGCAAGTCCCATCTTGAACATTGTCTGGATGCGCTGAACGGAGGCCTGCGACTCGCGGACGATGTCCGCCTTTTCTTCCGGAATCAGGCAATCCTTGAGCGAGATGGTCAGCCCGGCGTAGGTGGCGTAGCGGAATCCAAGATCCTTCAGGTCGTCGAGCACCTCCGCCGCCTTCTCCCACCCGTATTCAAGGCAGCACTGCATGACGATCCGTTTGATCGTGCGGCGGTCGACCACGCGCGTGTAGTCGCGGATCGCCGCCGGGAGGACGAGGTTCAGCTCCGCGCGGCCCAGCGTCGTCTCAACGACCTTGCCGTCAATCCGGATCTTGGCCGGGGCATGCAGGCTCAAGCAGCCCGTCTCAAAGGCCCTGCGGGCCTCGTCGATGTCGCGGAATGCCTTTCCGGCTCCCTTCCCTTCCTCGTCGGACAACGTCAGGAAGTAGTACGCGTAGATCGGATCCTGGGTCGGCAGGGTCAGCGGCTCGCCGCTGGATGGCGACAGGATGTTCCTCGGAGCGGCCATCAACTCCCGTGCCTCCGCAATAGCCTCCGGGGACAGCGGTAGATGAACCGCCATCTGATCCCCGTCGAAGTCCGCGTTGTACGGAGGGCAGACGAACGGGTGGATGTGAATCGCTTCCCCGTCAACGAGGATCGGCTCGAACGCCTGCATTGACAGCCGGTGGAGCGTCGGAGCGCGGTTCAGGAGGACCGGATGCTGCTTGATCAGCTTGTCGAGGATGTCCCACACTTCGGGCATCTCCCCCATCAGCGCTCGGTTCTTGATCTCGTCGAAGTCGGAGAACGTCGTCGTCTCAAGGTTGTGTAGGATGAACGGCTTGAACAGCTCCAGGGCCATCTTCTTGGGTAGACCGCACTGATGGAGCTTGAGCTTGGGATCGACGACGATCACCGCGCGCCCCGAGTAGTCGACCCGGCGCCCGAGCAGGTTGCGGCGCAGGCGGCCGTGCTTGCCGTGGATCCGCTCCGAGAGCGACTTCAACGGCCGATTGTCGCGCCCCCGAATCGGGCTTTCCTTCTTCTCGTTGTGGATGAGCGCGTCCACGGCCTCCTGCAGCATGCGGCGCTCATTCCGCAGGATGACCTCCGGCGCCCCCATGTCGATGAGCTTCTTCAATCGATTGTTCCGGTTGATGATCCGGCGGTAGAGGTCGTTCAGGTCGGTCGTCGCAAACTTGCCGCCTTCCAGCTGGATCATCGGGCGAAGGTCGGGAGGCAGAACGGGGACGACCTCGAGGATCATGTCCTGCGCGTTGTTGCCCGACCCACGAAGCTGATCGACGACCTCGAGTCGCTTGGTGAGACGCCGCTGATTGCCGACCGCCGTCTCGCCGCGGATCTCCTCCACCAAGGACTCGTGCAGTTCGTCCAGATCGAGGACCTCGAGGAGGCCGCGGATCCCGGCCGCCCCGGTCTCGGCCGTGAATCCGTCGGGGTAGATCCTCTCGTACGCACGCTTCTCGAGGTACGTCAGACGATCTCCCAGCGAGAGCGGGAAGGAGGAGTCCTTGATTCGCGTGATGATGAAGGCGAGTGTGTCAAGGATCTCGCGATCGAGGGTCTCGCCCGTCACGGCACCGTACCGATCGACAAGCATCGCGTACGCCGTCTTCGAGCACAGTTCGCCCACGGGACGCTCGGCGATCACGGTGTCGGGCTCGACGTCGTCGCCGTCCTCGACCAGGAGGTCGACCTCTCCGACCATCGGGTACTCCTGGGACCCGACGATCACCGTGCGGACCTTCTCCCCGTTCGTGAGCTGGCGATCCTCGATCGTGACGCGCCCGCCCTCTTCTGCAAGCACGCGAGGGGCCTCGTCAATATAGTAGGCATCCTCAACGTCAAACGAGAAGGCGTTCGACAACACGGAATGCTCCGATGAGTAGAGAAGCTCTCCCGGCCGGATCTCTCTTGAGTCCGAGGAGGTCACGATGTAGAGCGCCTGCTCCATGGGCTCCGTCTCGTAGTAGGCAATCCTCTGCAGTTCGCGCTTCTTCAGGCCGAGGAGGCGGGAGAGCAGACTCGAGACTCCCTTCAGAAACCAGAAGTGCACGACAGGGCTCGCCAACTGGATGTGTCCCATGTTGACGCGCCGGACGGACGAATCCGTGACGAGGACGTGGCACTTCTCGCAGGTGATCCCTTCGTACTTCTTTCCCTTGTACTTGCCGCAAGCGCATTCGTAGTCGTTCGCAGGGCCGAAGATCTCTTCCGCATAGAGGCCGCCGCGCTCGGCGCGGTGCGTCCGGTAGTTGATCGTCTCGGACTCGGTCACTTCTCCATGGGACCAGCCCAAGATCGCTGCCGGCGGGGCCAACTGCAGCTTGACGCGCTTGATGTCGTCGCCGGAAATCACTCTCGACTCACCCCTCTTCGTCGCTCACAGGGCCCTGCCTGTCCGCTCCAGGAGAAGCCCATAACGTGCCCAGCTATGCGCCCGCTGCGTGCTCGTCCGCGGAGGGCGCCGCGTCGTCTCGACCTTTCGTGCCGCCGCCGGTCCTCGTCCGACGGTAATCCGTGGAGTAGTACCCGCTGCCCTTGTAGATGACACCGATTCGAGGGAGAAGTCGATTCGTTCGTCGACTTCCGCAACGCGGGCACTCGGCAAGCTCATCGTCCGTGCTGTGTCGAAGAACCCTGAACTCATTCTTGCAGCTGTCACATTCGTATCGGTAAAAAGGCATAGACACCCGCCCCTGAATTGGGTTCGCGGGGTAGACCACCATCTCTTCTCGGTTTCCGGGAGGCCACGACCTGCTGCCGCAGGCTGCCCTCCCGCTTCTTCAGGATTCGGTCGAGTATAGCCGCCGCCTGGCCCCTGTCAAGCCTGGACGGTCTGCCGCACCACCGCAGCTGTCGCCGGAACCTCGCCCAGCGCGTCGATCTCGTCGCAGGAGGAGAACGGCAACGCGTTCACGAGAAGCGTCTCATCGTCGCTTTCGAATCGGAAGTAGATCGGCACGGCCGTCACCCGACTCGAGCTGACGTGCGTCGCGGTGATCCGCGCGGCAAGCTCGATCACGCCACGTTTCTCGGGGTCCGTTTTCGACGCCCAATCGGCTCGCACGAGGGCCATCGGCCCGTGCGGGGTGGAGTGGTAGACCCGAACGTCCTGCGGGAGAAAGAGCGTCTGAAGCTCATGCTTCTCTTCCTCCGAGAGGGCGATGACCACTTTCGTGTCTCTGTCGATCTTGTAGTAGAGCGCGAAATCGAGCAGCCTAAGCCCGTTCAGCGTGAACCCCTCCTCCTGGAAGAGGTTCGCCGCACGCTCCCCAAACCCTGGCACGGTGAGTCTGCAACGGTTCCGCGCAGAGAGAGAGTCGCGCGGATCCAGCCCAAGGGTGGAACCCAGCATCGACACCGCGCTCTCCTCAAGCGAAACCGTTCGCGAAGCCTCAAGGGATGCCCAGTCCGCAAGATCCCGCGGTTTCCGGGAGGCGCTGTGGCACAGCGGCCGCAGGACCCTCCCCTCGAGCCCCGCGCGGGCGGTCAGCTCGGCCAGATCCTCTCGCTCGACGCCGTGGCCGCCAACTCGGTCGCCCGTGACCAGGTAGTCGGCCTTGATTCGCTGCATGTACCGCCCGGCCCGGGCAAGCTGGAGCGATCGGCAGTTCACGCACGCGCTCCGCAACGAGAACCCGCCCGCCGGATCGATGAACCGCCGGTACTCCCTTTTCAGCGACTGGGTTCGGTAGGGCGTGCCCATCCACTCGGCCCTGACGAGTTCCCGTAGGTCGTCCGGATCCGAAGAGAATGGAGAACGGAAGTGAATCAGCGAGACTGCATCGACGGCCGGATGATTCGCGACCAGCCTTGCTGCCGTGCGACTCGCGAGACTCCCCGAGAACAGCGCCAACACCCGCGTCACGCGCTACCCAGTCCCCCGTTCCCGCCTGCCCGCCTACCGACGCGGCTCAATCAGCCCATAGCTCCCATCCCGACGATGGTAGATGATCGCCACTTCGTCCGTCTCCGAATTGATGAAGACGAGGAACCCCTTCTCAATGGCGTCCAGTTGCATCGATGCTTCTTCGGGCGTCATCGGCTTGTAGAAGAACGTCTCCTTCCGGACGATCTTCCTCTCGAGAACCGCCGGCGCCTCCGCGTTGTCCGCCGATCGCGCCTGGCCGTGCTCCTTGACCTCATTCAGCTGGTCCTTGAACTTCACCAGCTGCCGGCGCAACCGCTCGACCGCCTTGTCGACCGACGCGTACATGTCGGTCGAATCCTCTCTGGCCGTGATGACCTTCTTGTTGATGAGGTGGGCGTGGAAATCCGCGATCTTGCGTTCCTTCTCCACGGACAGGACGACATCCACGCTGATGACTCGATCGAAGAACCGTTCCAGCGACTCCGCCTTCTCGACGACGTACGAACGCAACGCTTCGCTCGATCCCGCGCCGGTGTGTCGCTCTGCGATCTTGATCTTCATCGGCCCCCCTTCCAACGAGATTATACCAGAAAAGCAGATAACCGTCAATGGCTATGCGTTTCCGGGAGCAACTGGCAACGGTGGGTGTCGCCCGGCTACGTCGTCCCGGGCCACGTCCGTCAAGGTGGTGTATCGCCTCGACTCGGTGAGCGGTCACGCCACGAGCTGCGCGACCAACGCGGGTTCCTCCTTTGTCGGTGTACTTGAGGTCCGACGCGCTGTCGCCTGAGCCA
>JAQTNX010000067.1 GCA_028713635.1 Candidatus Bipolaricaulis sp. | reverse complement strand
ATCCTCGGTGTGTCGAGCTCCTCGACGTAGAGCGAGAGAAGCGGGAAGGAGGCCAGCCCGCCGAGGTTTCCGAGGTATGACGTAGGCTGGCCCGTGTCGGGGTCCGTGTTTGCAAACACCGCGGTGATCTCCGCCGTCTCCCCGGTGAACGTCTTCGTCCTTGTCTCGCCTTCCAGCTTCGAGGCAATCGCCGTGATCGTCGCGATCCCCCAGTGGGAGTCGAGGCGAGCTCCCTTCAGCTTGCGGGAGTACGTCGAGAAGCTCCCCATGTCCGGCACGATGAAGTCCCCGGCCACGCCGTCGAGCTTCTCCGTGTCGAGGTAGATGGAGAGGGACTGCAGGCTGTCGTCCTCCTGATCGTCAAAGTGGGCCACGACACGCAACACTCCGAGGGCGGTCGCCTCAACGTCCACGGCCAGGGTCTGCTCGAGTGAGATGGAGCCCGGCGAGAGGCCCTGGAGAGCGAGCGCGAGGGCATCCCCAAACCCATAGCTGACCGTCCACGTCTTGCGGCCGCTGTAGCTCCCTGTGAAGCTCGACTCCTTCCCGGCATCCAGCGAGGCCGGCTCGGCATCCTGCGCGAGAGCCGCCGCGGCGAGCAGAGCCGTCGCGGCGATCGCCAGCACCCCAATCCGTCGTTTGGTCATGGTCACCACGCAACTAGAATCGCAACGCAAGGGTGATCCGGTGGCTGTCGCCGAGATCGTCCCGCGCCGCGTACGCCCAGTCCATCTCGAGCCCGGCGAACCGCGCTGACAGGCCGCACGCCAACCCTGTTCCGTCGTATCCCACGCGGGCGCCGACGCCGCCGATCCAGGCCTCGATCCCCGCCGCGATGCTGGGCGATAGCCCGAGCAAGCCGAGCGCATCGAACGACGCCGTCCACGTGACGCCCGTCATCGGCGACAGGGTTGCCGCGACGCCGAGCCGCAGCCCGCCTTCCCAATCCTCTTCGCTCCCGTCGTCGTAGGCAACCGGCGCCGACGCCGCGCCCTCCCACAACAGCCCGACGTGGAGGAACTCCACGTCCACGGCGACCGCCGGGTCGAGCGACCATCCGCTCCCCACAAACGGCGTCGAGACGCGCAGGAACCGCCAGCGGACCCCGACCGACACGGGGCCCGCCGGCACGCCCACCCCGAGCACCGCACCCTGACTGGCGTAGCGGAAGCCCTCCTCGCCGTCGCCGATCAGCCCGGAGTCGAGGAAGAGCAGCCCGAACGCCGCGTACGGCACCGCCACAACGACCGCCCCTTGGCCGACGCCCGCGAACCCCAACACGTAGAGGGACGAAAGCCCGATCCCGCGGTACCTCGAGAGGCACGCCGGGTTGTAAAGGACTCCGGCTTCGTCGTCGGCGATGGCGGTGAATGCGCCGCCCAAACCGAGCGCCCGCGACGAGACCCCCACGTTGAACAGGTCGCCGACTCCTTCCCTCGCCATCGCGCCGAGGCCGGCGCAGGCGAGGCTCACGCCGAGGAGGACGAGGGTCCGGCCAAGCGTCCTCACGGCCGGATCACCAACTTCCCAACCTCGGACGTACCCCGATCGCTCACAAGAACGTAGAGGTACAAGCCGGCGGCGACCCGCTCGCCGTGCCGCGACACGAGGTCCCACGCGTACGTGTCGCCTTCCGCGTCGAGGTCCTCCTCGAAAACGAGAACCCCGGAGACGGTGAAGACGCGCAACACGGCGGCCGTCGTCCCCTCGGGAAGCGCGTAGACGAACGACGCGGCCCTCGACACGGGGTTGTCTTCCAGGGCAACGGCGGGGACGTCGACCTCGACCACGGGCGGCTCGTCCGATCCCAGACTCTCGACGGCCGCCGCGACGTCCAGCTTCCCATAGCCCCAGCGGACGTTGGGCGTTGTCCCCGTGTATGCGTCGCGTCGCGCCGTGGACGTCAGTCGTGCGAGAACCTCCTCCCCAGTCAGCGTCCCGTCAAGGGAGAGGAGCAAGGCTGCGGCCCCCGCGACGTGGGGCGCCGCCATGCTGGTTCCGAGGTTCATGACGTGCACGCCATCCGTGTGAACGAGGTACTCCAGCTCGCTCGCGCTCGTCGACATCGCTGCACAGATCCAGGCGCCCGGCGCCGTGAGGTCGGGCTTCCTCCTCCCGTCGCGCGTCGGACCTTGGCTCGAGGAGTCCCACAGAGCGGACAGCTCGTAGGATGCCGAGAAGTCCTGCGTCCCCACCTGCGACGGCCACGTCGACTTCGTCGTCCACGCCCCCACGGTGATGACGCCCTCAGCATTTCCGGGCTCATCGATCGTCGACACCGAGTCCCCGTTGACGATCGACCCCGACGACGTGACCCACGCGTCGAACGACCCGCTGCCGAAGACCTGCTGCACCGTGACGCTCCAGACCTCGCCCGCCGTCACGCCGCTCAGCCGCACGTAGACCTCGCGGTCGCCGTTGTTCGCGTTCACCCCATCCGAGGCGTTGTCGACGTACGCCACGCCGTCCGCCGTGATGACGTACCCGCTCGACGCCCCGACGGACGCCGTCGCCGTCCCCCCCGACGGAGAGGTGACCGTGACCGCGAATCCCGCGTTGCCTGGATACCAGAGCGTGAGCTCCGTCTGCCAATCGTCCGGCGTGACCTGGAACGTCTTCGTTCCGCTCTGGAGCATCCCCGAGACGTGAATCGTGTCATCTCCTTCGTTTCCAGCGGAAACCACGATCACGCGTCCCGCACCGTTCGCAAGCGCCGTCAGCGCGCGCTCGAAGAGGGACGTCCCATCGTGCGGCCCGTCGTGGCCGCCCAGGCTCAGGTTGACGACCGCCGGCGCTCCGAGCGCCTCGGCCTTGTCGAAGATGTACTCGACCCCCTCGAGGATGTCGGCCGTGTAGAAGCTCGTCTTCACGGCGACGATCCACGCCCTTGGCGCCATCCCGACGAACCCGTACGACGACGAGGATCCGTCGCCCGCTGCGATGCTCGCCACGTGGGTGCCGTGACCGCTTGAATCCTTCTCCCGCACCGCTCCCTCGCCCGGCCCGTACCCGAACGCGAGGTCCGCCTCGATGTCGTCCTCGTCGTACTCCGCGCCGACGAGGCCGTACGTTTGGTCCCAGATCGCGAGGATCCGCGTCGACTCCTCGACCCCGTCCCCGTCCACATCGACGCGGAAGTCCGGGTGCTCGTAGTCGATTCCCGTGTCGACGAAGCCGATGACCACTCCTTCGCCGAGGACGGAGGGCGTCAGGGCGTGGACCGCAGTCCCGCCGGACGCCGCCACACTCGTGTCAAGTGCCGGCCGGGTCTTCCATGAGGGCTCGATGTAGACGACCCGTTCGTCGCCCGCGAGCTCCTGGAGCTCCGCGACCGTGACCGACAGTGCGGACACATCGTCTCCCGAGAAACCGAGGGGCGCGCCGTGGAACGTCGTCCTCGCGATCGGCTCCGTGGTTCGAACGAGAACCCGCAGGCGTGCCTCCCCGGTCGGCGACACCTCGACCTCGGCCACGTCCGACAGCGTGACGAGGCCCTTCGCGGCGGCATCCGCCTCACTTGCCAGGAGCGCCCGCAACGATGGAGCAAGGCGAGAGAAGCCCTCGGCACCTGAGACGGCACAGGAGACACCAAAGAAAGCGATGGCCACCGCGACGGGCCACCGGAGCGGTCTAGTCACAATCGTCCCCCCTCAAGATGAGAAGGCATTGTACCACACCCCGCATGAACACCCTACTCCCGGGCGACTCGGCAACGAAGAGCACCGCGTCGTCACAGGCCAGGAGTCTGGCGATACTCCGTGCACTCGCGCTACCGAACTCCCGAGCGACTCGGCAGCAAAGATCGCCGAGTCGCCGCGACCGCACCTTCCATCTTCCCCCGTCGTATGCTATCATCCCAAACGCAAGCCCGCTCGGGATCTGCGTCTCCGGCTTCCCTGGGATCACGCGCCGAGAGGGCTTTGGACGAGGGCACTCCCCTCCTCCCCGAGGTCGCGAATGAGCGAAGAGAGAGACCAGAAAGGCACGACAGACGCCGCGGACGACGCGATGCTCGCCTCGTACAAGGTTGCGGTCGAGCGAGCCCTTCCGCGCGTTCCGGTGAAGAACGGCGTTGTTGACATCGACTCGATCTGGGTCGAGACCTCCATTCCGTTTGACATCCTCGAGTCGATTCTCCGCCGCGACGACCTCACGATCCCCCCGAACGTCGAGCGCATCCACCTGAAGTCGCGCGCATCGCAAGGAGAGCCCAATGCCGCCCCGCGCGGACGCAAACGGCGTCAAGTTCGGAACTGACGGATGGCGCGGCGTCATCGCCCGCGACTTCACCTTCGACAACGTGGGGCGCGTCGCCGTCGCTGTCGCCGACTACCTTCGGTCCCCGGACCGTGCATCGGCGAAGATCTACCGCGACTGGAAGGTCGAACTCCGTCCCGCCGAGCGCGGCGTCATTGTCGGGTACGACACTCGATTCCTGTCGGAGGAATTCGCACTTCACGTCGCCCGCGTCCTGCGCGACCACGGCATCCCCGTCGCCGTCTCCGAGACGTTCGTCGCAACACCCGCCGTCTCCTACGCCGTCGTCAACGAGCGAGCCGCCGCGGGGATCATGATCACGAGCAGCCACAACCCGCCGGAGTACAACGGACTCAAGATCAAGTCCGAATACGGCGGATCGGCGACCGATGACGTGACGCGCGCCGTCGAAGACCGCCTCCCCGATGTCGCGCCCGCGGTTCGCGACGACCTTCCCATCGAGCGCGTCGACCTGCGAACCCCGTACTTGAAGAGGATCCGCCAGCTTGTCGACCCGACCCGGCTCACCGCCTCGAAGATCCACGCCGTCGTCGACTCGATGTACGGGTCGGCGTTCGGCTACGTCGGTGAACTCCTTGGCGAAGCCGGAGTCGCGTACACACAGGTTCGCGGGTCGCGCGACGTCCTGTTCGGCGGCCGGAAGCCCGAGCCGCTCGAGGAGAATCTGATCCCGCTGCGCGCTGTGATCGCGTCGATGGCCCGAAGCCGCAGGACACCCGGAATGCGGCGCGTCGGCGACCGGCTGATCGGCGTCGTCACCGACGGCGACGGAGACCGCATCTCGGCCATGGACGAGACGGGCGGGTTCATCGACGCCCACCGCACCTACGCGCTCATCCTCCGGTACCTGGTTGAGGAGCGCGGAATGCGCGGCCCCGTCGTCGTCTCGTTCAACCTCTCCGACCTCGTCCGCAGAATGGCCGACGCATACGGCCTCGAGACAATCGAGACGCCGGTCGGTTTCAAGTTCGCCGCCGAGCACCTCCTGACGCACGACGCGCTCATTGCCGGCGAGGAGAGCGGGAGCATCGGGATGCGCGGGCACCTCCCCGAGCGCGACGGCGTGCTCTGGTCGATGGTCCTGTGCGAGATGCTGGCGTCGTCGGGGACGAAGGCGAGCGAGCTCGTCGCATCGCTTCACAAGACGTTCGGCCCCCAGGCCTACCACCGGCGCGACATCGACGTCGACCGCCGCGTCGAGGTCGTCGAAACCCTGAAGGCGAACCCGCCCGATCGGTTCGGCGGCGAGCCCGTGCGCGCGGTCGAGACCCTCGACGGACTCAAGCTGCGGTTCGCCGACGGCTGGCTCCTCTTCCGCGCGTCGGGGACGGAGCCGATCCTGCGCATGTACTGTGAAATGAGGACCTCGAAAGAGGTCGCGAGGATGCTGGATCACGCGGAAACGTTTGCACGAGGAGTCTAGACACCATGGCAGGCAAGAACATCGAGGCGTACGACTTCCACGCCATTGAAGAGCGATGGCGCGACACCTGGTCGGAGCGGGGCTTCTTCCGCGTCGACACCCAGGCGAAGGAGAACAGGTTCTACTACCTGAACATGTTCCCGTACCCCTCGGGCTACTTGCACGTCGGCCACGGCCGCAACTACATCATCGGCGACGTCTTCACCCGCACAAAGATCATGCGCGGCTACCGCGTCTTGAACCCAATGGGGTGGGACGCCTTCGGCCTTCCCGCCGAGAATGCGGCAATCGACAACAACACGCACCCGCGCGAGTGGACGCTCAAGAACATCGCCAAGTCGCGCGAGCAGTTCCGCGCGTGGGGAGTCCAGTTCGATTGGGAGCGCGAAGTCACCACCTGCCTCCCCGAGTACTACCGCTGGACGCAGTGGCTCTTCCTCCAGCTCTACAGCCGTGGCCTCGCCTACCGAAAGAAGGCGGTCGTCCACTTCTGCCCGAGCTGCAAGACCGTGCTGGCAAACGAGCAGGTTGTCGGCGGGGCGTGCGAGCGATGCGGAACCGTGCCCGAACCGCGCGAGCTGACCCAGTGGTTCTTCAAGATCACCGACTACGCCGACCGGCTCTTGAAAGACCTCGACGAGCTCAGCCACTGGCCGGAGAACGTCGTCAAGATGCAGGAGAACTGGATCGGCAAGAGCGTCGGCGCCGAGGTGACGTTCAAGGCCGAGACGGGCGACGACCTCGTCGTCTTCACGACGCGCCCCGACACCCTGTGGGGGGCGACGTTCATGGTCCTCGCCCCCGAGCACCCGCTGGTCGACCGACTGACGACGAAGGAGCAGAAGGAGGCCGTGACCGCGTACCGCGACCGAGCCATCCGCGCGACCGAGATCGATCGCCTGTCGACCGAGCGCGAGAAAACCGGCGTCTTCACCGGCGGGCACGCCGTCAACCCGGCGAACGGCGAGAAGATCCCCGTCTGGATCGCCGACTACGTGCTGATGACGTACGGCACGGGCGCAATCATGGCCGTCCCCGCGCACGACGAGCGCGACTTCGCGTTCGCCGTCAAGTACGGGCTGCCCATCATCCCCGTCATCGCGCGCACCGACGAAGTTGCGAAGAGCCTTGTCTGGCCCCGCTCCGTCGACGAGGCCTTCCCCCGCCGGCTCGAGGCGCTCAACATCGACTACGAGACGGAGAAGGTCGAAGGCGGCGAGGGGCTGTTCGTCACGCTCAGGGGCGAGAAGCAGATCGACGCCTTCGCGCGCCTCGTGCGCGAGTGCATCGCCCACGGCCACTCGAACGAGATCGTCGGCCACCGGTTCCTGTTCACGTTTGAGGACGCACAGATCGCCCTTGACTCCGTCCAGGCCGACGCCGAGATCCTTCGCCGCTGCAAGGCCCTCTATCACGGCTGCGGACGGCACCGCTCGGCGCTCGAGATGCTCTGGGGGTGCACGTTCTATCGAGACGTTCTCTTCCACGCCGAACGCGGGACGATGATGGGCTCCGGCTCATTCACCGGCACCCCCGGCGACCGCGCCCAGACCGAGGTGGCCCGCTTCCTCGAGAAGAAGGGCACCGGCAAGGAGGCCGTCAACTATCGCCTCCACGACTGGCTCATCTCGCGCCAACGCTACTGGGGAGCGCCGATCCCGATCGTCCACTGCCCCGCGTGTGGAGAGGTTCCCGTCGCGGAGAAGGACCTCCCCGTGCTCCTGCCTGAGGCAAGGACGATCGGCAAGATGGGGCTCTCCGACATCCCCGGCTTCGCCGACACCAAGTGCCCGAAGTGCGGCGGGAAGGCCAAGCGCGACGGCGACACGATGGACACGTTCGTCGACTCGTCGTGGTACTACCTGCGCTACATCGACCCCAAGGACGCAAAGCACGCGTTCGTCCGCGAGCACGTCGACCGGTGGCTCCCCGTCAACCAGTACGTTGGCGGCGTCGAGCACGCGATCCTTCACCTGCTTTACTCGCGGTTCATCACGAAGGCGCTCTACGACATGGGACACGTCGGGTTCCAGGAGCCGTTCGCGCGCCTGTTCACGCAGGGCATGATCTGCCACCCCGCGTACCGCTGCGCGAAGCATGGCTGGGTCCACCCAAGCGAAGTCGCCGCAGGCGACACGTGCCCCAAGTGCGGCGAGGCGCTCACCGCGTCGAGCCTCAAGATGTCGAAGTCGAAGCGGAACACCGTCGACCCCGCCGACATCATCGCGCGGTACGGGGCCGACGCGGAGCGCGTCTACACGCTCTTCATGGGACCGCCCGACCGCGACATCGACTGGTCCGAAGAAGGAATCCGCGGCTCGTACCGGTTCCTGAACCGCGTGTGGACGCTGATCGTCGGCCACAAGGACGACCTTGCGCCTGTGGGATCAGCTCCCAACGTCGACGCGCTCGACGAAGCCGGCCGAGCCCTGTGGCGTCGCTACCACCAGACCGTCAAGAAGGTCACGGAAGACCTCGAAGAGCGGTTCAGCTTCAACACCGCCGTCGCAGCGATCATGGAGCTCGTCAACGACCTCGTCCCGTACGCCGACGGCGCGAAGCCCGACCCGGCGCTCCTACGCCAAGTGGTCGACGGCCTCGTGCTGCTGCTCTCGCCGCTCGCCCCGTTCCTCGGCGAAGAGCTGTGGCGGAAGATCGGCCACAAGGGCTCGCCGCTCGAAGTCCGCTGGCCCGAGTATGTCCAGGCGGCCCTGGCCGAAGAGTCGGTCGAAATCCCCGTGCAGATCAACGGCAAGCTCCGCGCCCGGATCCTCGTCCCCGCCGCCGTCGCCGCCGACGCCGATAGACTCGCCAAAGCTGCGCTCGCTGACGACGACGTTCGCGCCCGCATCGGCGAGCAGAAGGTCCTAAAGGCCATCGGCGTCCCCAACAAGATCGTCACCCTCGTCGTGAAGTAGGTGCCGTGACTCCCAAGGCCCGCGAGCCAGTCGAACGCAGCCACGCAGACCAAGAAGCTGCGCTCGACCCTAGGCGCTGCCCCGAACACGGCAGCGCCTCACCGCTGAACCCATCGCAACCGAAAGACGCCGACCTCTCGCCCACCCCGCATGCCGCAAGCGGAGGCGCGTCCGGAGTTACTGCGAACCAAGACACCGCGAACCCATCGCGGTCGAGAAGCGACCACTCCCCCTACGCTGAGGGAGTTGCCGCCGTCTTTCTCGACCGCGATGGAGTCTTGAATGATCAAACCGCCTTCGTCAACAAGCCCGAGGACTTCAACCTCCTCCCCGGCGCCGCGGCCGCCGTCGCGCGACTGAATCGCGCAGGCATCCCCGTCGTCGTCGTCACCAACCAAGGCGGCATCGCGCTTGGGTACCTCACCGAAGACGACCTCGCCGCCATCCACGAGCGCATGGCCACGCTGCTTGCAGATGAAGGAGCTCACACCGACAAGATCTACTATTGCCCTCACTTCGCAAGTGGCACGATCGCACGCTATGCCAACGACTGTGAGGACCGCAAGCCTGGGACGGGAATGCTCGAGAAAGCGCGCGACGACCTCAGTCTCGACCTCCGCAAGTCAGTTCTCGTCGGCGATGCAACCACCGACATTCTCGCCGGCATCCGTGCCGGATGCCGCACCATCCTCGTCCGCACCGGCTACGCCGGGAAGGACGGCAAAGCCATCGCCGAACCAGATCACGTGGTTGCCGACTTGCCCGCCGCCGTAGACCTCATCCTCACCGAGCCGTGCGTCTGAGCCTCTCCTGCCCGCACGGACGCCGTCGGGGGCAAGCCCCGACGCTACGCGGTCTCGGATCGCGCTTGCCTGGCGTACCCATAATGAGTATGCTCGTACCCAATATGGGGACATCGTCTGTGGGCCCAGCTCTCTTTGGCAGGACTCGTCTCGCCGTCCTCACGCTGCTCTACGGCCAGGCGCATCGCAGCTTCTATCTGACCGAGATCGTGCGGCGGACCGGGGCAGGGCGGGGCGCGGTGCAACGCGAACTCATCCGCCTGACCCATGCTGGGCTCCTGACGCGAACCCCGGACGGGCAGCAGGTCTACTTCAGGGCCAACGAGAAGGCACCCGCCTTTCTGGAGCTCAAGGGACTGATCCGCAAGACATCGGGAATCGTCGAAGTTCTTCGCGCCGCACTTGAACCCCTTGCGGGCCGGATCGAGGCGGCAGTCGTCTACGGATCCGTTGCGCGCGGCGACGAGACCGCCGCGAGCGACGTCGACCTCCTCGTCATCGGGGACGTCTCGCTGTTCGACGTTGTTTCCGCGACCGCCCACATCCAGAGTGCTCTGGGGCGCGAGCTCAATCCACCCGTGTTCGCCCCGGACGAGTTCTTGCGACGAAGAAGGGCCGGGGAACACTTCGTGACCAGCGTCCTAGGGAGTCCGAAGCTGCAGCTGATCGGTGATCTCGATGAGCTTGACTGACTGGCTACAAAACCGGTTCGTCGTTCCGCACACGACGAGCCCGCAGGAGATTGCAGATCTCTTGGCCATCACGCGTCGCGATCTCAAGGAGGCTGCGTCCGGCACGCACTGCCCCGAATGGCAACTCGCCATCGCCTTCAACGCGGCGCTCCAAGCAGCCACCGCCGCCCTGGCCGCAGCCGGCTACCGCGCCACGAAGGGCGCCAACCACCACCACTACACGCTCCGGTCCCTACAACTCACCGTCGGCCTCGACTCCGAGACGCTCTTGATGCTGGAGACCGTGAAGAAGAAGCGAGACAAGAGCGACTACGAGCGAGCCGGGGGCGTATCCGAACAGGAAGCGCTGGACGCGATCGCCCTCGCGACCGAAGTCTGCACGCGCGTCCGCGACTGGCTCGAGGCCGAGCACCCTGACCTGATGTAGGCACGTCATCCGTGCCGCGCGCCCACAGATGCCGTCCGGGCAGGCCCCGACGCTACGCGCTTCGGTCCAGGAGTTCCGCCACTAGTACGGGTGCGGAACTCCCGAGCTGTCGGTCCCGTGAGAAGAAGCAGCCGAAGCGGCGGCTTCTTCCAAGCTGCTCAGACCGGGCGTTGCCGAGCAGCCATCGACTCGACAGCCACGCACCGCGAACCACGCACTCCGCCCCACGCCTTAGTAGAGTCCCAGGACGTGGTGTAGATTCGCCGGCGACGATTCGCTGACGAGCGGCATCTCCAAGAAGATCACCGGTGGGTTCCGTTGAGGGAACATCTCTCTCGTTCGGATCAGGAAAGGAGAGTC
>JAQTNX010000066.1 GCA_028713635.1 Candidatus Bipolaricaulis sp. | reverse complement strand
GCTTCCTCCTCGGCGCCGACGTGCGTCGGCCTTTCTCTCTTTCAACCGAAGATCGAGGCGATGGTCGTTTCCGTCAACTCCCTTCGCGGTCAACCACCCCGTACACCACACCCGCGGACTCTAGCCCCATGACCCGCACGGCGCGTCAGCCCACGGAGTCGCGAAGCGCCTCGAGAGAAAGGGATCTGCTTCCATCTGCCAGCGCCAGATACACAGTAGTCTTGCCATTCGTGCTCCGGTCCTGCTACAGTGCGGGCGGAGGTCGACAGCACAAGGATCGACGTTGGACAGGAACAGGATGATCGTTGGATCGCCGAGGTGTCCGATCTCCCCGGAGTCCTTGTCTGCGGGCAGACTCGGCACGCTGCGATCGGCAAAGCACAGGCCTTGGCTCTGCGTGTGGTTGCCGACCGGCTTGACAACGGGGAGTCTGTTCCGGACCTGGGAGAGCTACTCGCCGTCCAGAGATGAGCGAGTGGCCAGTGGCGACGGGGTCTACGATGGTGTCTTGCATGGAGGACGGCGGCTGTTTGTCTGGCCCAGACGGCTAGGAAGTTGCTGCCGCAACTCCTGTCAGCGTGGGGGTACGTGACTGGCTGCTTGTGCGCAAGCAGCTCCGGGTGCCCGCGGCGACTCAGCGCCCTGGGAGGCTTGGCAGTTGCTGCGCAACTGCTGATCGGCGCTCGACTCCGAAATGCCGCCCCTGTCACCCCGGCCATTCAGGGAAGTCCGAAGGGTGAACAGCGGGCCTGATTCGCAGCACTGGAGTGCCCGGCGGTGCTACGGGGCGCCCACTTCGACTCCGTGTCGCGCTCTTGCCATCTCGCCATCCCAGCCGATAACCAGCAGTTCGACGGTGTATGTCCCAGGCTCCGGATACGTGTACGTGACGAGCACGGAGTCGTAGACTCGCTGCATTTGTCCATCTCCGAAATGCCACTCGAAGATGTACCCGACGCCGAGTGGCGCTTCGTAATACGTCGAGCACGAAGCGTCGAACAGCATCGTCAGCGGTCCGCCGTCCGGCGCCTGGAGACTCCTGAAGCAAGCGTCCAGCCTCGCATTGAGCGTGCAACCGCTCACTGCACCTATCAGCCCAGCAGCCAAGACAGCCACGCACGCTATCCGCCGCATGATTACCGCCTCCACTACGGGCATGCTCACTGCGCCTGTATATTACTTCTGCTGGTCAATCAAGACAATACGATTGCACTACGCACGTGATCACCTGCGACATCCAGTTGTGCTCGACAGGCTCCACCACGCCGTTGGGGTCAGCTCTTCACTGTTCACATCCGCGAAAGGATGCGAGCACGCCGCGGCGACGGGTCAGTTCTTGACTTCAGGCGGAGGGGTCAGATCTTCGCTCTTCACCTCCTGGTGCTCGGCGGAGGGGTCAGATCTTCGCTCTTCACCTCCTGGTGCTGGGGGTAGGTCCTGATACCTGACGTTCCAGAGCGAGGCGCCGGGTGTATGGGGCGCCGGAGTACCCTGGCGGGGGTGGATCTCAGTTCGTCACGCGATCCGCGGACCGCGGCTGTCCCCGCGCCGAGTGCCCTGCTCCCACCTCTCAGGACACCACCACGGGACAAGAGCATCAGCGCAGTATGGCCCTGGTCTTGTGTCGAGCCAGTGTCGCAGCGACGGGCGTCGAGGTCGGTGAAGAGCGCCGCCATGTCGCCGGTGGCCCGTCTTGCGGATGCATCGGCGACTCGGCTGCTCGCGATGGAATGGGAGGCATCGCACGATGGGGGGGGAGTACCCCTCGGGGCGTTGCGAGGAGTGCTTCGTGGGGCACACCTGACCACCTTGCCGTGCGGACGTCGCTGCGGTAGCCTAGCACAGACAAGAGGTTAGGCTACGAGGAGTGAGGATCATCCGCGAGGCGCACCCCTCGTGCTGGAGTGCGGGCCTGCAAGCCAGTTGTTGTCGAGCCGACAAGGAGTGTCGATGACGGCGCCGATCGGAAAGGTGTTTATCTCCCACGCGGGTGCTGACAAGGCGTTCGTCGATCAGCTCGTCTCCGATCTTGCGGCAAGGGCCATCCCGGTGTGGTACGACAAGCTCGACTTGCGCGTCGGCGACAGCGTCACAGGCGGGATCAACGAGGGCCTTACGGCGTCGAAGTACTTCCTCATCGTCTTGTCGAAGCATTCTGTTGCGTCGCGCTGGGTTACCGAGGAGCTCAATGCAGCCCTCATGGAGCAAGTTGCGCGAGGCGGGACCTTTCTGCTTCCAGCGCTCCTAGAGGATTGCGAAGTACCACCCCTACTTCGTCACCGCCGGTACGCTGACTTCAGGGCTGACTACGACCATGGCCTTGCAGACCTGCTGAGCGTTCTGGGCAGGGACCGAGAAGCGGCGGCTGCCGTCAATGGGCTGGCACTGTATCCGTGGCCGGATGTTGCGGCCTCTGATGATGAGTTCGTGTACCTCCACTCTACTCGATTCGACAAGTTCTTTCGGATGAGCTGCGACCTGTCCAGAACGGTTGACTGGGCGATCGACCACATCGTCGACACGCTACGCCTTCCGTGGACCCAGGATGTTCCCCAGCTCGGCATGAAGTGGTCCTTTGGCTACCGTTTGATCCTCGGTGACAAAGGCATGGACCTTTCGGCGCGGCTTCGTGATGCCGGGGTATCCATAGGAACCGTGCTCACACTGGGTATCAACGGGACCTACGAGGACGTCTGGGAGAACGAACTGAAGGCCATGTGGGACGGGTCGAAGATCTACGAAATGACCAGTGCCATGAGACGCGACGCGGATTTGAGGCAGCGCATCCGAACGCGCGGAGACCTGACGTCCGATCGGCTCAGAGAACTAGCGAATGCCTGCTTTGCCCATGTATGAGGCGCGGGAGAAGCGGAGTCGGGTCTTGCTTTCCAGCACCAAGATCTAGCTAGGTATGGTGGACCCAACGCGTTGCGCGTGGATCCCGTCCTACACAGCCTGACCACGTAGAGACTCCAGGGCCGAACGTCAGCGGCCCCGAACGTCAGGGTCAGATGCTGTATCGAATGGTCAGCGGCTGCTCAGCCCAAGCTGAGCAGCTGGGGAGTTCCTGCGGAACTCCTCGGCCGTTCTTGGTGGGAGCGCGGAACGGCTCCATGCTTTCAGTAGATGGCTGCTCGTGCGCGAGCAGCTCGGGAGTTGCTGCGCAACTCCTCTTCCGTTTGCGATAGCAGGAGCTTCCGCGCTGCAGCGATCCGTGCAACCTTGTCCGGCTTGCCCTCGTCCTTTAGTCGGCGGTAGATAGCGCGGATGCCTGGGTTGAAGCGCGCAGCAGACAGAGTTGCTTCGAAGAGGCACCTCCGCACCTCACGGTTGCCGCGCTTGCTGATGCGCGACTTACCGTGCACTGAAGTTCCCGACTGGACCTGAATCGGATCGAGACCACCGAGCGCGACGAGCTGCTGTCGGTTAACGCCGGGGTACTTCCGGAACAGCGCGAGGAGAGTGACGGCCGTGATCGGACCAATGCCTGGAATCGACAACAGCACGTCGAGGCGCTTTGCGGCGTCCGCATCGGCGGCAACGACTGCTTGAGCTTCCGCGAGCTGGCGCGTCTCGCGCAGCTTAAGGTCTGCGACTTCGCGACGAAGTCCACTGAGAAGCCCCTTCTCGGTTGCCGGATCGTGCTCGAGGGCATCAAGCAGACCATGGTAGGCGACGCGAGCCTTCTGTATGACCCTGTGGCAGGCAAGACGCGCTACCACCGCCTGAGCTAGGGCGTCGTTCGTCAATTGCCCGGCTTCCTCCTGCCCGCGTTCGATTCCGTAGCGGTATAGAAGCTCGGCATCGGTCTTGTCTGTCTTCGAACGACCCTTCCCCACCTGGCGGTAGTGCGGCACGACCCGAGGATTGAGCTGGCAACAGGCGATCTTCTGCGTCCGGCAGAACGTCTCCAGGCGGCGCGAGTAGGTGCTCGTCGGCTCGAAGACGATGACGACATCCGCTTCACTCCCGACGAAGCGACGGAAGGCGGCGAGTCCTGGAGTGTTGGCGAACACGCGCCCGGTGGTACCGTCGAACGTGACGAGCTCTTGTTTGCTGACATCGACCCCGATACAGTGCATGCGGAACCTCCATCCATGCAGATGTGATGGGGAGTTCGAGTGGGCTGCCCTCTCCAGCCTGACCTCGTAGACACGAGCTGCAGTGAGAGCTGCGCTCCAGATGCTGTCCGGGCTTGTGGGAGGGCGGTCCATCTGACCCACGAACTGGCACAAGTGCCGTTCCGATCTTCACCGACCTGCCCACCCGACAGACTCTCCATCCGTCACTAGTCTAGAGAGCAACCGACTTCGTCAACGCCTACGCAATGTACGAGATCTTCACTCTTCACATCAGCGAAAGCATCCGAGTGCACCGGATGATCAGCCACTCCGAGGCGAGGACGGCGTATCGAACGCTGTCGATCCACGGGCCGCCCGGCTCCGCGGTGACGTGAGCCTCGCGGAAGTGCGCTGTGCGGATTGCGCCGGCAGGGTCTGCCTCTATACTCCTAGACTCAGTGAGTTCCCCGAGTGGGCAAGGTATCACTGCGGGCGGGGATTCGGGAGGCTGAGAGGATGCTCCTTCTTGTCATTGTCGGAGCTTCGATCATCGCTCTTGTCGGGGGAGGCTGCGCCGCTGTCATGCTTTTCGGAAGGCGCTTTGTCGGGCGGCTCCGAGCGCACGCGACCTTCTCTGAAGACGCGGCAGCACCCATTCCGGTGTTCTCGTACGCGAGTCCCGACGATCCTCACCTACGTGAGTTGCGAGAGAAGTACTCGCTCGAGCAGGTTGCCGGAAGCGGCACGGACACCGAGCGTGCGATTGCCCTCATGCGGTGGGTCCACGGACTGGGAAAGCACGCGAGTCGTCCGCCTTGCCCGGAACGCCTTGACGCTCTCTATCTGATTCCGCTCTGCCGTGAAGAGAAGCGGCGCCTCAACTGCTGGCTCTTCGCTGCGATCCTGAATGACGTCTACCTGGCGCTTGGGTATCCGTCGCGAATGGTTCACCTCAAGCCCTTCCGTGAACCGCCGCGGGAAAGCCACTTCGTGACCTCCATCTACCTCCGTGACATCCAGAGGTGGGCGTGGATGGACCCCGACGGGCGTGGCTTTATGGTGGACGAGCAGGGACTCCCACTCGGCGTCCAGGAGGTCCGTCAACGCCTGACCGATGGCCGCCCTCTCTGCATCAACGACGATGTCGATCCTGCGCACGCCGAGTGGCTGCCCTCGTGGTTGCCCAGGCGGCTGCTCAAGTACCTCTACCGCTGGTATCTGTCGAAGAACTGCTTTCGCTACCGCTGCTCGACGCGAAGCGAGCCCGACTTCGAGTCCAAGGCGAGCGGACGTACGTACGTCGAAGTCGTTCCCGATGGGTACCACCCGGAGTGGCTGGCAAAGGCGGAGGTGACGCCACGCGGGAACACCATCGCCTACACCACGAACCCCCGCAGCTTCTGGGCTCCTCCGTCGTGACGCGCCGCGCTGGTAGAACCCAGGCCGGGCCGCCTCATAGGCCGACGGTCGGATTGCACTTCGCGCCTTGATGTTGGTGACGAAGCGTGCCCGTGCATCTTGGGGTGCGACGAGCGGTTTGTAGAGGCAAATGGTGCGCACCTTCTCGCGAAGCGCCCAACGGCTACTCGGGTTTGACGACGACCCGGATGAGAATAGTCTCGATCTCCACGCTCCGTGCGATGATCTCCTGGAAGATGAGTTTGATCTCCAGTACGGCCACCTCGACGCTGTATCGAAAGGGCCGACCTGGAGATGCACCCAAGTACCTGAGCTCGAACGTGCGCAGCAACATCGCGGCCGCTCTCATCTCAATCTGAGCGGCCTGCCACTCGAGGTCCACCAGCAGAGCCTGGTCGGCCGAGGCCCCAGAAGCGGAGAGGACGAGCAGGTTCTGGTAGATGAGTTCGATCCCGCTCCTGGCCGTCTGCATCTCTGCTAGGACTATGCCGAGCTGCTCGTCCTGCGTGGCTTCCTGTTGCGCGAGTCCAGACACGCCAAGAAGAACAGCCGCCGCTAGAGCTGTCGCAAGTATCGTTGCGCGCCCAGTCATATCTCCTCCCGGTGCAGTAGAATAGAGCGCATGGCACCCATGCTCATATGACAAAAGATAGCACTACGAAAGGCGAAGGTCAACGGAGACGCAGGGCTACATCTTGCCCGGCAGCATCCGTGTCGAGGTCTTCGGTTCGATGCTGCACTGGGCCGGGGTCAGATCTTCACTCTTCACATCGGCGGAAGCATCCGAGTGGGCCGGGGTCAGATCTTCACTCTTCACATCGGCGGAAGCATCCGAGTGCGCCGGATGGCCCAGCCACTCCGAGGCGAGGACGGCATATCGAACGCTGTCGATCCACGGCCGCCAGCTTGGCGGGGACATGAGCCTGGCGGACGTGTGTTTGCTCATCCTGACCCGCTCCGGTTGCTGAGATCGGTCGATAGAATCCGGCGGCACGCGCAGGCGATGCGCCGAGCAACGGCATCGAGAGGACGGCACTTGCGCTAGACTGATGCAGGGCCTGGAACGCCGCGTATGCCCAACATGTCGGGTGGCAGCGGCGTTTGGAGGAGGGAAGCAGGCGCCTGGATGAACGATCTCATGACACAGCAGCCTAGCGACATCGAGGGCACCATCCGGCGCGTGCTTGAGCGGAACTACCTCGCTGTCCTGGCGACTCAGCGTGACGGTCAGCCTCACGCCAGCCTGATAGCCTTCACGCCGCTGGAGGGCTTGCGGTTCCTCGCATTCGCGACGTACCGTGACACACTCAAGTACGCGAGCATCCAGCAGGAGCGCAGGGTGGCGATCCTTGTGGAGGACCGCGAGAGCGATGCCCGGCACCCGGGCACGCGGATCGTCCTTACGGCGATGGGGGAGGCGATCGAGACCCCCGAAGAGGAGCGACAGGCGCATATGGCGACGCACCTAGCGCGGCACCCTGACCTTCAGAAGTTCCTCAGCTCGCCGGAGTGCGAGTTCCTACGTGTGGCCGTTCACGCCTATCAGGTCGTGAGCGGCGTTGACGATGTGCGGTGGTATGAGGTCGCAGAGTTCGCTGCCACCTAGCTTGCGCAGGGAGCCGACATCCAGCTCCGTCACTCGAACTGCATCCGACCGGACGGTCGGCAGCGTCCACACCATCGCGGGCCGCGGCTGATGCCCGATGCTAAGCGGCCTCGCTACTGGACGCGCCAAGCGACTCTCATGGTCGAGGACCGCAGCCAGCGCACCGTCAATCGGGGCGAGAACCCTTCTGCGTGTCTCAAGTTCCGCTGCACGTCCCGTGCACTTGCGATGGAGATTCCTTTGCGGTAGGCCGGCGCGCATCCGGCCTGGCACGGCCAGGCCGCTGGGCCAGGCGGAGTGGGCTCATCCGTAACGCGACTCCTGCGGTGCTATGACGCAGAGTTGCAGTCTGATCGCCGCTGGGCTGCAAGACAAGAGGCTGCGGCAGAGACGGGGGAGTTGATGGAACTGACCGACACCTGCACGATTCGCGCGCTCGCGCCTGAGCTTCTCAAGGACTACCTCGAGTTGTTCGGCCGTGACGCCTTCGCCCACGACCCCGCTTGGGGATTCTGCTCCTGCCGGCTGCAGCGCTTCCTCACAATCGCAAGAACTGGCGCGAGACGACAGCCGAAGAGAATCGAGAGGCCGTCATCGGACTGATTCGGGACGGTACGCTGCAGGGCTACTTGGCCCATCTGGGAGACAAGCCCGTGGGGTGGTGCAACGCCGATCCGAGGGTTCGGATGACGACGACTCCCGACTACGAGGAGTCCGATGCCGTCGTCATCAGCTCGATCATGTGTTTCGTCGTTGCGAAGGAGCAGCGAAGGAAGGGCGTCTCCCGTCGGCTGCTCGAGGCCGCGTGCGCTGGGTTCGCGGCACAGGGGATGACCGCTGCTGAGGCGTATGTTCCCAACGGCGTGCGGGGCGATGCGAAGAACCACGCCGGTCCGCTTTCCATGTACCTGTCGGCTGGAATTGAGCGCTGCCGCGAGTGCTGCGACGACGGCGATGGGACGATCGTCCTTCGCAAGAACCTCGCTTAAGTTCCGAGGACGCCATGCCACATCCGGCTTCGATTCGATGCTGTACAAGATGGAGACAAGACATGATGACGAGTCCTTCGGACCGCTTCTCTCTCCTGCGATCCATCGGTCTCTCCGTGGGAGCGACCTTCTTCGCATACCCCCTCTCCCAAACTCTACATGAGTTTGGCCACTACCTGGCGGGCATCTTCTTGGGCGTCCCTGGCAAAGGGATCGTTCTTCACCCCTTAGGCGCCAACTACAACATCCGCCTTGGGGATCTCACCACAGCGTTTGGTAGCCCGGAACGGCGAATCGTCTCGGGGATGGCCGGGGCGATCTTCGATCTGCTCGTCTCGGTGACCATCGGCCTGGTGCTATGGCGAAAGCGCTCCCCAGGGCTGCTTCCCTTCCTGGCGATGGAAGCCTTGCTCTGGTCCATGAGAGCGTCAACATGACCACGGGTGTGCTCAACGGGTATGGCGATTGGAGCCAGCTGAGCGAAGTCGGCGTGCCGCCTGGCCTCGCCATCCTGCTCGCTGGTTTCCTTCTGGCGGCCGGCTGCATTTGGATGCTCCGGCTTCTCCCGTTGGCAGGCATCTCGCCCCGCGACCCGTTCTAGCGAAAGCTGGCCGTGTGCCTTGCAGGAATGCCCTTGCTCATGCTGTGTTCCGTGGTCTACTTGACTCTGTTCTGGACGATGTGTACGTGCCCAGCCATCAGACCGTGACCTTGAGGGATGCACTGCGGATGGACAAAGCCATCTTCATGGCTGCCTCCTCCGTCCTCTCTGTGATCTTTACCCTGCTGCACAGGCCGCTGTTTCCCTGGCTGAACCGGATGTCGCACACCCCCGTTGCCAAGGTCCGTCGGCGGGAAGTGCTGACCGCACTTGGGCTGTGCCTGGCCATCGTCATCGTCCAACTGGTCTTCTTCAGGGATCCCGGCGCGGTGGGGATTGCAGTCACCGGATAAGGCCATCCGTGACCTCTCGCTGCGATGGGCCCAGCAACGTGCAGGCCGTGCCATCACGTACTCCGCAACCGCAGATGGTGGGCAGCGTCGCGCCGTTTTGCCTGACGTCTCAGCACGAGGCTCAGGCTGCAGGAACATGTCGAGGTCCAGCGACGCCACAGCAGATCGGGCTTCGATCCGCCTACTTCTCCGGAATGCCATCCGCCCCCGACGTAGACGAAACGGCAGCTCCTGTTCGAACCCGCGGCTCAAGGCGGCCGAGAGATCGCGTGGAGTCGGCTGCGATCTCGACTGGAAGAGGGCTTCGCAGCCTATGCGCGAGTGAGATGAGCCCTGGTGGAGCAGACGGGCTAGGATGCTCCATCGCTTGTGCGGCGGGTCGTCGGCAGGGATGGCGAGGCGCTCATCTCGGGCGAGCTGGCGCGAAGGGCGGACATCACGGAAGGCAAGATGTGTTGCATTACGGAATCGACGCGCTACGGCATTGACCTCTTCTGGATCCCGCTCGGGGCCGGAGGGTGGTTCGTGCGATGGAACGGCCGCGTCTGGGAGGCCGTTCAGGCACGGAAGGAACACCGGCGGCCGGCGGCCCTCTACCACACGGGGCTTGAGATCCATGTGCCCGACGGCCGCTACGTGGTCGAGAACGCCTGGCCCATTCCCGATGCGTTGGGCGCGGGGCGCGGCGTGGTCGTGGAGGGGCCGGTCTTCAGTCGCCATCTTGGCAGAGTGGCGCTGCTGCGGTATGAGGTGCGTTGCTGGCAAGACGGGGAGATCCCCGATGCTCCGTGGGCCGTCGGTGGGCCGCAGCGGATCACCGACGATGTGAACGTTGCGGAGCGCGTGCTGGCCGTCCTCCCCGCGATGGCGCCGCACGTGTGGGGGCGGAAGGCGCCGGGCACTGGCGACATGTGGAACTCCAACTCCACCATCTCCTGGGCGCTGATGCGAAGCGGGTTTCCAGCGGCGGGTCTTGAGCCTCCCGCCGGGGGGCGGGCGCCGGGCTGGCGCGCGGGCATTGCCGTGGCCGAGCAGGAGATGCGAAGCTGAGAGCACAAACCCTGTCCCGGTGTGCGAGCCCGCGACACAGCTCCCGGCGTGCGCTGCGGCCACGTGGGACTGCTCGGGACGACGATCGCGGCACGCACGCGTATCTCCGACCCGCCACCTCGGCAACGTGGCGTCCGGAGTGGTATCGTTCCCGTAGCGGAAGCACGAGCCGACGGAGGGAGCACATGTCCATGAAGAGCCTGTTGATCCTTTACTCGTACCACCACAAGAATACGGAAGCTGTCGCCAGAGTTCTGGCGCGGGTCCTCGGCGCGAAGATCGTTGCGCCGCGCGAAGTGGATCCGGCGGAGTTGGCGAGCTACGACCTCGTGGGCTTCGGCGCGGGAATCGATAGCGGCAAGCACTACAAACCCGTCCTCGACCTTGCTGACAAGCTGCCGTCGGTTGAGGGCAAGAAGGCGGTCATCTTCTCGACCTGCGGAGCCCCGGCGTTCATCGTCACAGAGGGGTTCATCCGCGGGAACCACGCAGCTCTCCGCGCGAAGCTCGAGGCCAAGGGCTACACGATCGTCGGCGAGTTCGGCTGTCCCGGCTTCAACACGAACATGTTCCTGCGCTACTTCGGCGGCCTCAACAAGAAAAGACCGAACGCCGAGGATCTCGGACGAGCCGAAGTCTTTGCGCAGAGCCTCGTGCAGAAGATGAGCTAGGACGCCTTGGCGCCGCGGCAAGCGAGACGGCGGAGGACCGCATGAAGTGCGAGCCGATCACGGCGACGGCGCCGATCGAGACGCGCAGGTTGCTCCTGAAGTCTCCGACAATGGCGGACCTGGCGGACGTTCAGACGACCTGGAATCTTGACGGGGAACCTATCTCGCCTGCCGAAGCGGCTGCTGAGATCGAGATCATGCTGTCCAACCGCGAACGGAACAACAGCGGCAGATTCTTCCATCTCTGCTTGGCCATCGTCGACAAGGAGAGCGGCAGGTTCATCGGCTGGTGTGGACTCGATCAGCGCGACCCGCGCAAGCCCTGCCCGGTGCTCTTCTACTTGCTCAAGCGGGCCTGTTGGGGGCGAGGGCTCGCCACCGAGGTCGCCACGGAGCTCCTGAGATTCGCGTTCCGAG
>JAQTNX010000065.1 GCA_028713635.1 Candidatus Bipolaricaulis sp. | reverse complement strand
TGCCCGGACGGGCATTGTTACACGTCGCGCATCCGCTCGAGCACCCGCTCGAATGCGTCGACGAAGGCCGGAGCGATGTGGCTCGTCGTCGGAGCCCCCAGTGCCTGCAGAACCTCGGGCTCGAACTCAATCGGGCCCGGGATCATGAGCAGCGTCCGTCCCTTCACGATCGCAACCCCCTTTCCTCTTCCCGCGTGAGTCCCGCGCGGTCGAGCATCGCCTCAAGCTCCGCGATCTCCCGCTCGGTCAGATCGACGAGCGGCCCGCGAACCGGCCCGCCGTACCGCCCCAGGAGGTCCATCGCCGCCTTCAGACCTGCGACGCCCCAGCGGCTCGTAACCGCCGCGTTGATCGGGATCATTCGGAGCTGGATCTGCCGAGCCGCGTCGACGCGGCCGGAGACGAAGGCCTCGTGGATCGCCAGGCACTCGGCCGGTGCGATGTTCGCCAGCGCCAGGATGCCTCCGACGGCACCCATGGCGAGCGCTGGAAGCAGGAACCCCGCCGATCCCGCGAACACGCGGAACCTCGCACCAAGCGCCGCATGGACCGCCCCGAGCTTCACGACGTCTCCGCCCGAGTCCTTGATTCCGATCACGTTTGGATGGGCCGCCAGCGCGACGATTGTCTCGGCATCGAGATCCATCCCCGTGCACGCCGGCATGTTGTAGATCAGAATCGGGATGCCTGCGGCATCCGCCACGCTCGCGTAGTGACGCACGAGAGCCTCGCGGGTCATCCGTCCGCGGTAGTACGACGGGGGAAGCACGAGGGCCACGTCGGCGCCGATCTTCGCGGCGTACCGCGCCAGCTCGACTGTCTCGTGGGTCGATGGACACCCCGTTCCGGCAACCATCCACCGGTCGTCTGGAATGTCTTCGCGCGCTGCGCTCAGGACGTCGAGACGTTCGCGGGGTGAGAGCAGGACACCTTCCCCGTTCGATCCGAGAACGACATACCCCGTCAATGCGCTGCGATTCCACGCGCGGATGTTGTCGCGCAAACGATCGCGCGCGAATTCGTCCCGGTTGCTGAACGGCGTCGGAATCGGCGGCAGGATCCCCTTCAGTCCGGCGATGTCCCGCGGCACGCCTCCTCCTTGTCTGGATCTTGGATGCCTACGCTAAGCATCGACCGGCCGGCCGTTCAGCGCAAGTCCATACCCTCTCGACCAACCCGACGCGCAGAGGCTCCACAGAGCTCCGATGACCATCCCCGACCCGCGAGTCGCCCCGACAAGGCGAGGGGTCCGCGTTGTCTGCGGACCCCTCGCCTCAAGCTTCAATTCCGACCGGCACCCTAGGGCCGGCCGCCCATGACTCAGTCCTTCTCTGCCTTCTTGGCCTTCTTCGCAGCGCGTTTCTCCTTCAGCGTCTTCTGCGGAGCCTTCTTCGCAGTCTTCTTCACATCCTGCGACTTCGCCATTCTAGGCCTCCTCTAGTCAGGTGGTGTACCTGAGTCCCCTCAAGCACCCGAGACAGGATAGCACTCTAGAGGTGCGGAGTTCAAATGATCCATGTCCCTGCTTCTTCCCACAATCCTGTTCCTGTCAGAGCAACACTGCAGGCACACGCCCGCGCCCGTTCAGAAGCTCTGGCCGCTCTTGATGATGAACCCGCCCGACTTCTCGTCCCGCTCCAGGTCGAGGATTCCCTGCGCACCGGCCTCCTCGAGAAGCTGCCCGAATGAGCTGAACCCGTAGTAGGATTCGGCAAACCCGGGCTTCCGGCGCTTGAGGGCTTGCTTGATCATCGACCCCCAGATCTCCCCCTCACCGCGCTCTTCGACCAGGGCTTCGTAGGTTTCGACCACGAGGCCCCACGCCTCGCGCTTCTTGTCCTCAACCGACGGAGGGGCCTTCTTCGTCGTCCGAGTTCCCGCGGCCTTCTTCGTCGGCGGGCGATGCGCCTTGGCCTCGGCGCGCTGCCGACGCACGAGGTCGTCGTAGAAGATGAACTCGTCGCAGTTCGCGACCAGGAGGTCGGCCGACGAGTTCTTGACACCCACGCCGATCACCGTCTTGTTGTTCTCGCGAAGCTTGCTGACGAGCGGCGAGAAGTCCGAGTCCCCGCTGATCAACACGAACGTGTCGACGTGCGCCTTCGTGTAGCAGAGGTCCAGTGCATCCACCACCATCCGGATGTCGGCCGAGTTCTTCCCCGAGATGCGGACGTGGGGAATCTCGATCAGCTCGAACGAGGCCTCGTGCAAAGGGCCTTTGAATTCCTTGTACCGCGCCCAGTCGCAGTACGCCTTCTTGACGACGATGTTCCCCTTCAGGAGAAGCCGCTCGAGCACCTTCTCAACGTCGAACTCCGGGTAGTTCGCGTCGCGAACGCCGAGCGCGACGTTCTCGAAGTCGAGGAACACCGCCATGTTGATCGCTTCGACCGCATGTGCCGTTGTCATACCCCACCCCATCTTCCCCAGCCCTACTGCCCAGCCTACTCGAGACTCGCAGACAGAGCGAACGCCGCCGTCTACACGAGCGCAGCGAGCTTGTCAACCGCGTCCGCGATGCGGCGATCAAGGCTCTTGGCCACCCAGTTCACGATCGCCCCGCCGCGCACGGTGGCTCCCTTGGCCTCGCACAGTGCCTTCATCTGACGAATGGCGCGGTTCCCGCCGAGCCACGGAAGCGGAAGACCCTGGGTAACAAGGCAGAGGACGCTCTTCTTCTCCAGGGACGCGATCTGTTGGAGTGCCTTCACGGCCACCGGCGACAGCGAGAACGCCTCGACCGGCGAGCCGATGACGAGAACGTCATACGGTCCGGGATTCGGCAGCGGCGCGAGTTCGACGTCTCGAACGCCCTGTTTGCGCTCTCCGACCAGCTTGATCGGCTCGATGGTGACCGAGTGCCCTGCGGCTCGAAGCTTCTCTCCCAGCTTGGTGGCGACCGATAGCGTGTTGCCCGTGTGCGAGTAGACAAGAATCCCAATCCTCATGGCCTACCTCCCCCTCCTGCCGCTTAGCGGTGTACGCTACTTCATTCGGAGCCGAAGCGGCAACTTGGCTCCCGGACGGCCGCCTCGTCAGAGAGTCCGGCAAGGGGTCGTGGAAGACCCTCTTGCCCTCGCTTCCGGCCGCCCTTGCGCCGGGGGACCGATGCAGCGCCGCGGCTGCCTCGTACGAAGGAGTCGTCTGGACCCGTATCTTCAAGACGTTCTCGGCGACGCAAACGGAGTTCAGGAGCGCGATTATCGCCCGCACGGCGCCGCAGCGGCGTTGCCCTTCGACGACCTCGACCTCGTAGAAGACCGCCGTCTTGCGCTTCTCCCAAACCCAACTCAGGATGTAGGCGGGCGCGAAACCGGTGGGATGACCGCCATGCACTGGCGCGACAGGCACGTTCGCGGGAATCTCGAAGAAAGCGCGGCCGTGATCCAAGCTCGGCCATCGCGTCGGATCGCCGACCTCGGTCCGACCGATCGCTGTGCGAGCCGGCTTCGCGTCGTCCCGAAGAAACCGCCCACACTCCGTCGCGACGCTCCAGCCGCGTCGCTGAACGTCCCGCAACCTGCCCATTTCGGCGATCATGCCAGGCTGGACGTCGTTCGGGCGAGCGAGGCTCGGAGCCCTTCGGCTCTGCTCAGCCGACACCCGCGCGCAACGCGAGCCCCATCGACCCAAGGAGGAGGACCGTCGTTGCCACGGTGACAAGCCACAGGCGCCGATCGAGAGAGAACATCGGTAGGCCCATGAGAAGGATCGCGCCAAAGAAGAGAACGAGGTAGGGGACGAGAACAGCCGGACGCGCCGGCGATCGGAACTCGATCGGCGCGACGTAGTCCACGAAGGCCATGAATGCCACGAAAGCGAGGAACGCAGCGGGGCCGACCGACGCGAGCCAGCCTGCTCTCGCACGAACCAACGCGACAAGAGCGGCGGCAGCCGGCAGGGCGAGCGCCGCGATCGCGTAGCCTAGCGCGTGGTTCGTCGCCATACTGCCGGCTTGCAGGCGCGACAGGAATCCCGCCGCCTGTAGCAGATTCATCGCATTGACGACCGCCCACACCGTGAGGTCGGGCCAGGACATGGTGGCTCGGGTCTGTGGGGTCACGACTTCCCGTCCGTGGGCTTCGCCCCGTGAGCGCGCGAGAGAGAGCGCAGCTCGTCGCCTAGCAGCCGCTCGAGGTACGGCGTGACGTGCCAGTAATTCCTCAGCGCCTCATACTCTTCCACAGATTGGGTACTTCCACCCTCGGCCACCTTGACGGCACGGATCATCAGGTTCTTCGCGGTGTGCTCCGTCGAGACGAACTGGATCACGTCCGTCCGGTACCCCATGATCCGGAGGATGGCCGCCCGAAGTGCGTCGGTCAGGATGTCTCCTAGGCGCTCGGCGAGGATTCCGTGGCGCGACACGGCTCGGAACGGGTCAGGCACGGAGACACGCGACAGCTGCTCCTGCAGTTCGTGCTGGCAGCAGGGAGCGGTCAGGATGAGCTTGCTGCCCCAGCGAATGCCCCGCGCCAGGGCATCGTCTGTGGCCGTGTCGCACGCGTGCAGGGCGACCACGACATCGGGGGCGACAGCGGGCTGGAAGTCGGCGATGCGGCCGACGTCGAACGTGAGCCGATCCCACCCCAGTGCCCGCGCCCTCTCCCTGTGTCGCTCCAAGAGATCGGCCTTCACGTCAACGCCGACGACATCGACGGGGCGCTCCAGAATGCTGTGGAAGTAGTGATACAGGGCGAACGTCAGGTAGGCGTTTCCACAGCCGCAGTCGGCGATGTGGACGCATTCTTCCGCCCCGTGGGCAAAGGCCCCGGTCTCCTCCACCAACCGCAGGAACTCGTTGATCTGCCGGAACTTGCCCTGCCGGTCCGCCTTGACTCTGCCGCTCTTCGTCAGGATCCCCACGGCCCCCAGGAACGGGGCGGGATCTCCGGCGGACAACACCTTCTTCTTCTCGCGATCGTGGGACAGGTCGGCGGTTGCGCGCGGTTCGACCAACGGCGTCTCGCGGAGGAGGGCATCGCCCTTCTTGGTGATCCGAACGTCAAGGTTGCCGAAAGTCGTCTCCACGTGGATGTTCTTGAACGGAAGCGCGAGAAGCTCATTGACCTTCCCGCCGACCTCATCAGCGGTGTAGTTCTTGGTGATGTCCTTCTCTTCGTCGAAGTGCGAGACCTGCCAATGAAGCGTGCCTTTGACCCGCACCGGGCGCACGACGACCTTGATCCACGGAGGCGTGGCGCCGCTCTGGCGGCCGCTGAACACGGCGCGCACCAAGGACTCGCCGGCAAGGATGCGTTCGAGAACTCGTTTCACGTGATCCACAGGTTCTTGGCTCATCGGAGAAGAGCATTCTACCACCCTCGACAAATGAGCCGCACTCCCGCAGTCGGCGGCTGCGCGCGAATCGCCAGGTACAGACCCCGATCAGCCGTTGGCGCCCGACCGAGACAAGGTATGTGTCGCCCGATCCTAGGAGCACCTACCGCTCTGGGTGTTTCGGACTCGGTACACACCCGCCGGACGAGGCGTTTCCTGGTACCGGCGGACGAGCGCTTTGCGGTCCATACGGCACGGAGTGTAGCCGCACGGCGGCCCTTTCTACTCCACTTCTTTGCGAAGGAAGCCACGCACGCAGTGCAGGACCCAGATCCCGCGAACGACCGTCTTTGTCTCCCACAACGCTTCCCGTTCGCCCAGCTTCCCCTTCGACAGGCCGAAGAAGAGGAGACGGCAGAGCCAGCGGAGCGGCATCTTCTGTCCCCGATCGAAGACATAGCCGTCGGCGGGTGTGAGCGTGAACCGGAAGGGCGACTGGAGGTGAAGACCGTCCGCTCGATCGCGCGCGCGCAGCGCTCGAAGGACCTCACGGTGGATCGAGAGGCTCGTCTCGTTCGCCGGCGGGAACCAGTTCCTCTCCTGGCTCTTGACGGGAATCCCGACGACATGCGGACAGAGGGCTTGCGCCTCAGCCACGGCGGCTTCCTCTCCGACGACTGCGAGGAGCCTTGCTCCCATGAACGAGGCCAACTCGAGCCCGATTTCGCCGACGCGTAGGCCGTTCAATGTGACCGCGCCGATGTGCGGCGCGATCGTGTGCGGCGCGAAGCCTCCGCCGCCGCCCATCGCGTGTTGCCCCACGAAGACCATTCCGAACGGCTCGCCGCGCACCGACTTCCGCGCCTTGCCTGGCAGGTGGGGCCGCCGAAGCACGCGAACGTTCGCGGGAAGCTCGCCCACGAGCAGGTTCGGCTCCCGCTTCCCGCCGTCGTGCTCGTCGTCAATGATGATCTCATCGATGCCGAACTCGTTGGCCGCCTCGCACACCGCCTTTACGTCCGATGTGACGAGCGCGCGGCCTTCAGAGCGCCAGAGGTCGGAGCCATGCATGAGAGCGTTCCAGTTGGCGCGGGAGATGCCGGACGCCCCTTCCAGGTCGCAGAGGACGTAGAGCTGCCGCTTCGTCTTCTTCATCGGTCTCTCGCCGAACCCAGATGGGCGGGTTCGGCGACCCTCCTCGGTCCGTAGAGTAGCGTAACACAACACTGTTGCGCTATTCTAGCACGCCGTAGGAAGGCGGGCAAGCAAAGGCCCCATCAGCTCTACAGCGCCTGTCGGCCGTTCAGCGGGACACGCGGAACGCCGAGCCCGAACGACCGTCACACCAGGTGAGCGGAAGGCGCGTCAGACCAATCTCACCCAATAGCGCGGCCTGCCGGGTCTCCCCGGCCATGTTCGTGAACAGGATGCAGTCGAACGGCCACTCGACGCGGAGCCACTCAAGCAAGACGGCAAGCAGATGCCGATCCAGGTCATGCTGGATCTCTGACGTGCGGACCCAGAACCCGACCGCGGCCGCGCGAGCGGCTCCGCCACACAGCGGAGTCGCCTCGGGCATCACGGGTTGGATGTACACGCAGCCAAGGCATCTCACCTCGTCGGGGCCGAGGACGGTATACGTGAACGCCTTCCGCTCGACGTGTTCGCGCTCGTGCTGCTCGAGATCGGCCAGGTTCTCCGCCAGAGTGAAGCCGTCGCGCGGCCAGTCGCCCGCGTTCCAGCGGCGTAGCTCCGCCGCGCTCGATATCACGGCGTCGTAGTCGAGGGCAACATCGGTCGCGCGAAGCGGCCGGAGAACCAACCGCTCGCTCCTCGTGCGATCCGGCACGCGCTGATCTCCAGACCAGAACTCCACCACGTCCTCCTCCGTCGGACTTGCCCGGACGGCCGGTGTCCCTCCAGGCAAACCCAGCTCCACCATCGCCGCCTCGCGGCAGCGCTATCCCTCTCCCGGAATCTGGCCTCCGAGGTGCTTGTACATGTAGCGTACGTTCATCTCGAACCGATTCATGCCTCCAAAGAGCCACCGGTCGAACGGAGCCGGCAGCGAGATCCGCGCCGCCTCCTCGAGCGACCCACCCTTCTCGACGACCTCCCCGACCAGATCCTCAAGCGCGTCGAAGTAGGCGAGCTCTTGCTCGATCTCGGGCTTGCCCCCGACCACTCCGTGCCCGGGCACCAGCACGCTGACGTCGGAATCACGAACGAAGGCAAGCTGCTTGCGGTACAGGTCGATGTCGCAGTAGGCCATGAACGGTTGGGTGTCGAAGAAGCCGATGTCCCCCAAGAACGCAACCCCATCGTGAGGGAGCAGAGCAACCACGTCATCCAGGGAGTGGCCGCGTCCGAGCGAACGCGCCTCGGCGACGCGCTTCGCGCCGTGGAACGTCATCGTGCCGGCAAACGCCGCGTCAGCGCAGCGCGGCGTGAAGTCGGCCATCTCCGCCATGGTGTAGCGCGTGCGCGAGATCCCATTGACGAGGCCGACGCGTCTCCGCTCGTCCGTCTCGCGTGTTAGCTGAGCCTCCATCTTCGCGAGTTCGGTCTCCCAAGCAGCGCGGTTCTTGTAGCTCTCCGCCAGCTCGGCGGCCTCGTCAAGGCACGCCGCGCGCGTCGGCTCGCTCGCGAGGAAGAGAGTCTCCGCACCGAAGGCGGACGCGCCGATCCAATGGTCGTCATGGAAGTGCGTGAGGACGATCGTCGAAACCGGTCGACCGAACAGCGCCTCCGCCGTCGCACGCAGGTCACGGCCGGCCGCGACGGTGTTGAACGCATCGACAAGCACGGTACGGTCGCCGAGGTCGATGATCCCGGCGTTCGACGACGCTGCCCCGCCCGCCTTGTGGATGCATGCGTACACCCCGTCGGTCAGCGAGAGGAGATCGAAGTGCTTCGACTCGCGAACCTGTCTCTGTGACATGCCCTTCCTTCCGTCTTCCCAGTCACTGTCGGGAGTCTACCGAACCTCGGCAGCCTCACAAGGGCAAGAACGATCCTCACCGCGGAGCACGCAGAGAGCGCGGAGGAAGCCCACCCCCTCGACTCCAAGTGCTTGGGCATTCCCTACTCTCGCCAAGAGCCTCGGCGCGCTCTTTAGTGCCTCCGCGACCTCTGCGGTTGGCGGTTGCGGGCGCGCACTACGGTCGGGTCAGCGCCTCCCAGAAGGCTTGGTCTTCCTGTCCGAGTGACCACATCGAGAGGCCGGCCAGGCTGTACTCGGCGATGAGCGCCGTCTTTGCGCGGAGGCTCTCCGCACTCTCGAACCAGGCCTCGTGCCGATGTCCTCCCTCGAGATACGCCACGTAGGGCGAGCAGGAGGCGGTGTCCCACCCCACGATGGCTCCCGGCCGCGCGAGCAAAGCGGCACTGCCGCTTGCGGCAGTGCCGCCCCACGAGAACGCCGTCGCGGAGTACTCCCCGCGAGCGGGCCGCGACGCCGTCAGGTCCCAGTCGTAACCGTAGGCGGGCACGCCGATAAGCAGCTTCGCTGGGTCCACGACCGAGACCGCGTACGCGACGCACTCCTCGACCCAGTCGGCACCCGAGACGGGGCCCGGCTCGCTCCACGGTCCGTGCTGGTCGTAGGTCATGAGCTGGAGGATGTCAGCGTCGCGGCCGAGGGCCGCGTAGTCGAACGGGTAAGACCAGTCGTCGTCGGGCGAGTCCTCCGTCTTCCCCGGAACGCTGATCGCAAGCTTGAGGTCGAGGGCGTGAAGGTGACTCGCCAGCTCGTGGATGAACGCCGTGAACGCCGCACGGTCGTCGGCAATGTCGCGTGAGAAGGCGAGGTTCTCGAAGTCGACGTTGACCCCGTCGTAGCCGCCGTCGCCGGCCAGCGCGACCAGATTGTCGATCACGGCCTCGCGGTGCGTGACGATCGCGGCGTGGGCCAACACGGCGTCAAAGTCGTCCACGTGGGGATCTTCGTTCCAGTTGGAAACGCATGCGTAGGTTTCAATCCCATGCGCCCTGCAAAAGGCGGCGACGCCGAAGTCATCCGTACCCGCGATGGTCCCGTCGAACTCCACGGCGTACACGTCGGCCGACACGATCGTGAGGTACTGGGCGAAGTCCTGTACCGCTTCGAACGACCGCTCGTCGCCCGTGTAGTAGCCCAGGCACTCAGTGCCTGGGGACGCTGTCCCTCGGCAGGCAGCACCTGGAAAGATGGCAGCCGCCGCCATCACGACTAAGACCAAGCCGAGCACCGCGCGAAACGGGTGGGTCATGTAGCGAGTCTACTCGAGCTTCAGCCCCATTGAGGAGAGCGTCCGGGTCCTCCTCTCCTCACTCTCTGCGCGCTCTGCGGTGAAGGCAGTGTCTCCCGGCGAGGCTCGGCAACGCAGTTCGCTCGCACCGGCTCGATGCGTTTGAGCACGCTCGCTTCCACACGCTCCACCGCGTACAGGTCCCAGCGGCGCTGAAGAGAGAGCCAGAAGCCGGGGCTGTTGCCGAAATAGCGCGCCAGCCGCAACGCCGTGCTCGGCGTGACCCCGCGCTTTCCATTGACCAGCTCGTTCACACGCTGGTACGGCACGCGGATCCCGAGAGCGAGGTCGCGCTGCGACAGTCCCATCGGCGTCAGGAACTCCTCGAGCAGCATCTCACCCGGATGCGTCGGCGCCCGATCCGTCGGAACCCTGATCATGCTCGCGCGCTGGCACGGCTGTGCTGCGCCAAACCGGTCTTGCCGCACTGCGCACCACGCACCTGGTCAAGGAGTTGTGCCCCTATCGAGTCACGTGGAGCAGTGCTCGGCAACTCCCGAGCTACTCGACAACGAAGACCGTCGAGTCACCACGGACCCGCACCGCGCACTGCGCATCGCGCACTGTGAACTGCGCACCGCAGTCCTAGAGGTCCTTGAAGTAGCGGACGATCGGAAGGTTCGTGTACCCGACCTTCTCGTACGCCCGCCGCGCCGGAGCGTGGCCTTCGTCGCCACCGGTCTCGGCGACGGCCAGTTTCGCGCCCGCGGCCCTCATCGCGTCGAGCGCCGCCTGATTGAGCTGCGTCGCGATGCCGCGTCTCTGGAACTCAGGATGCACGGCAAGCAATACCACCTCGCCCGTTTCGCCCTTCAGCTCGTAGGCGATGAACCCAACCACTCGGCCGTCGATCTCGGCGACCAGAGTGTGGTACTTGTCAGTCGCCCTGCAGGCACCTGCGACACCCTCGGCCTGGCTCTTCTTCCAGTCCGGCCAAAGGATCGAGTAGATGGCCGGGCCGAGGACCTGCTCGAACGACTCGAACACTGGCTCCCAGGCGAGAAGCGACAGCTCGACGATCTCCGACAGGTCGCTGTCAACGAACGCTCGAATCTGCCACTTCGCGCGCACTCTTCCGCACCTCCGAGTCAAAGCGACAGTGCATGCGTAGCGTCTCACATGAGTCTCGGCGCTTCCGCTCCTAGCGCGTCGCCGTCATCTGGCGAAGGATTCGGCAGCTGTGAGACCAGCGCGCGCGATGAGACAAGGAAACACCAGATCGTCGATCCGCAAGAGGTGTGCGGGAATAGACGACTGACCCGGAGCGTCGCATCCTGATCGCTTCCTGCGCGAGCGTGTCAGTGTTCCTTGCTGTCACTACGGTGAGATCCTGCTAGCCTATAGATATACGCGTCCTCAATCACGGTACCGTTGATGACGCTACTTGTGAACCGGATACCGCCGATGCTTCTGTCCGTATGAATTGCGCTGCTCAAGAGGGTGATCAGGGGCGCATCAGGCTTCGTGATTGCCACGAGGTTCAGCGGAAGTTGCCCAGGGTCGGGAGTCTCGGAAGACAGAGCTCTCTGGACAATCTCGTATCCTGCCCTGGGGCCCCGCCGACTCAGCTTCGCCTGCGCCAGCACGAGCTTCCACTCTTCGAGGTCAGAGAAATAGAGCCATAGCGCGGCGTCGGGGGAGTAGCCTTGGCTGTCGAGTCGCCTGATGAGCGCAGCGCCACGCTGGACCATATCTTCCGTGAGCATTCCCGCTACCAT